>CAZISU010000488.1:0-5306 GCA_964541935.1 uncultured Planctomycetaceae bacterium
TCAATATCTTCCTCAATGCGCTGGGCCGACATTTTCATGCCGATGGGCACACCATCGGTCAGTTCCCGGACTCTGTCGGCAAACTTTTTATAATCTTGCGGCGTGGTCAAATCGGTGAATGCGGGAGGTGAGATAGCCGGCTGGCCTACAGGCAGATTGCGAACCTGTGCGATTTTGGCTGTAACTTTGTCGCCTGGCAGATGCCCCCCGATCCCCGTCTTTGCCGCTTGCCCAGCCTTGAAATGAAAAGCCTGTACTTTTCCGAGCAGGTCTTCCGAGTACCCAAACATGGCGGAACTCAGCTCGAACAAATAGCGTGAATTGGCGGTCTGTTCCTCGGGCAGCACTCCGCCTTCGCCAGAGGCTATACCCGTCCCGGAAAGTTCGGCGCCTTTGGCAAGGGCCGTCTTGGCTTCCTCGGACAAGGCTCCGAAACTCATGTCGGAAACAAAGATCGGAATCTGCATTCGCAGCGGTTTGTTTGCATTTTTACCAAGCACAAACTCGGCGCCTACATCAACATCCTCGGGCAGAGGTTTGTTCGACAATTGGGCCGGTAGGATCTGAATATCATCCCATGCGGGAAGCGTCGAGCGGGGAACACCCATCGCCGCCATGGGGCCATGATGTCCCATTTCCTCTAGGCCGTCACGTGCCAGAGTATGAATAAGTTCGAGAGTAGGCTCCAGCGGAGTGTTCCTTGCAATCGGAGCGGTCTGCTCGTGAGGCTTATCCGCAGGCGGTGTTTCCGCAACGCGCTGGTCTGATTCACCTTCAAGGCATTTGAAAAGTGATTTGGTTGATCCACATAGCGGGCATTCCCAATCGTCGGACAGGGCTTCCCAGCTAGTCCCTTCCTTATCTTCGTCGTAGATGAATCCACATACGGAACATTCGTATTGAGCCATTGCCGTTCCTTTGAATTTTCTTGAGTAGGGTGCGTCCGCGACGCACCAGTAGTTTCAACGGGCTGTTAAGCGTGGGCCGAGAATTGCAACAACACGGTCAGTGATTCTTCGGCGTCATCAGAAAGTTTTAGATCGAAACGGACGCCGTAGGGGAGGAGTTGCACCGTCTTGATGCGGGCCGGTGGGCCGTCGGTCTGTTCGACTTCAACTGCCGGTACGCTGGCAAACGGTGGGCAGAAGGCAAGATGCACGCGGGTCGTGCGCTGGCCGGGCAGGAAGCTCGCCCGTAGCCAACCCGATATGGTCTCGGTGCCGTCGGGCTCTTGCAGGCGGACGACTTGTTGGGTGACCTGATCGTGGGGCGTTTTGTCGAACGTCGGCGATTCTAAAACGGGGTCTAAGACTGCGTCCAAACCCGCATGCAAGACCGCGGCCGGTTGTGGGAGTGCGGTGGTTGGTTGCGGGGGCGTTTGTGCGGCGGTAGGGGCAGCAGTGGGTGAGGTAAACGAGCGAAGACGCCCTGCTGAACGAGCCAGCAGTGGCAGCCACGCATGGGAAAGCAACTTTTTCCATGGGCTGTGACGCAGGGCTGCAAAAATCAGGGCCGCAAATTCGGCGGTTGCTAGCAGGCCCCAAAGCAGCGTCAGGCCGGCAACGGATGTGCCCGGCAGACTGAGTGCAAAAGCGGCTGCCGCGATCACTGCCGTGGGGCCGAAAAGGATTAGGACCGCGAGGGACGGTCGCGAGGAATCGGCGCTGCGGATGTAGTCGCGTCCGAGGACGCGAACAGCCAGGGCGGCTATTGCCAAGACAACGGCCGTCGTTGTCAGGGCCCACGTGCCTAGCGGTTCGTGCAACGCGCCGGCCAGGCGCCGGCAGGTGAACATCCCGCCGGCCAGGCCCAAAAGTGACAGCAGGGTACACACCGCCAGCAGCTTGCCCCACGCCGCCGCGGATGCTTGCGCGGTGGCGGGGGGCGATTGTCGCATGGCTGGGGTGATCTCGATTGACATGCTATTCGTAAACAGAGAAGAGGAACCCGTATTTGTCGATGGCGTGGAAGTACGGGTTCCTCTTCTCTGTTTCCTGTTGTTTTCAAGCCTTTTGGTTCAAAACGGATTACCCGGCAATATGCCAATATGTTTTGGCTTTGTGTGCAACGAACAAACTGCAAGGTGCGTGCAAGCACGCACCCTACGGTTTTGTTACTATCCAAAAACACTGGCTGACAAGCAGTCTGTGGCACCCTACGATTATTAAATGCCGGCTGCTTTGGCTAACTCGTCGGCTTTGTCGGTTTTTTCCCAAGTGAATTCCGGCTCGTCGCGTCCGAAGTGTCCGCCGGCGGCCGTTTTGCGGTAGATCGGTCGACGCAGGTCGAGGTATTCGATAATGCCGCTGGGCGTCAAGGGGAAGACCTTGCGGGCGATCTCGCAGAGCTTGGCGTCGTCGATCTTGCCGGTGCCTTCGGTGTCGACCAGTACGCTGACCGGCTCGGAAACGCCGATGGCGTAGGCGAGTTGCACTTCGCAACGGCTGGCCAGGCCGGCGGCTACGATGTTTTTGGCTACGTGGCGAGCCATGTAGGCCGCGCTGCGGTCGACCTTTGTGGGGTCTTTACCACTGAAGGCGCCGCCGCCGTGGCGAGCCCAACCGCCGTAGGTGTCGACGATGATCTTGCGGCCGGTCAGGCCGCAGTCGCCGTGCGGTCCGCCGACGACAAACATGCCCGTGGGGTTGATGTGATATGTGACGTCGCCGTTGACCAGTTCCGCGGGCAGAAGCGGTTTAATTACATTGTCGATAATGTAGTCGTTGATTTCCTTATGACTGACGTCGGGGCTGTGTTGGGTGGAAACCACCACGGTGTCGATTCGGACGGGTTTGTGGCCGTCGTATTCCACCGTTACCTGGCTCTTGCTATCGGGCCGCAGCCAGTCGACTTCGCCTTGCTCGCGAACTTCCGTGAGGCGGTTCAAAATCCGATGCGAGAGGGCGATGGGCAAGGGCATCAACTCGGGTGTGTCGTCGCAGGCGTAGCCGAACATGAGACCCTGGTCGCCGGCACCGATGGACTTGCCCTTGGTGCCGTCTTCGTCGACGCCCATGGCAATATCGGGGCTCTGCTTGTCGATAGAAACCATAACGGCACAGGTGTGGGCACTAATGCCCATCTCGTCGTCGGTATAGCCAACTTGATGTATAACCTTGCGGACGACATCGGAATAATCGACAACTGCCTTGGTTGTGATCTCGCCGGCCACGATCGCCACTCCCGTGGTAACCATGGTTTCGCAAGCCACGCGACTCATCGGATCTTGCTCGAAGAGAGCGTCGAGAATACCGTCCGAGATTTGATCGGCCAATTTGTCCGGGTGACCCTTACTAACAGCTTCGCTGGTGAACAAAAACTTGCCCTGTGGCACGGGATTTCCTCCTGAAAACATTAATTCTCTGTCGAGCATAAATCAAACGCGTTATTATAGGCGCCAGTAGGGTCGGGTAGCAAGCAGTCTTATGGCGATTATTGTATACCCCAGAGTTTTTGCTTTAAATACATTCCCTCGCTTGCGCTTCGGGTTAGTATGGCTCATAAATAACCCGGCCTACGAGTCTATGCAGCGTTACGCCCTTTTGTTGCTGTTTTTGGCGAAAACAGTCCGGTGAGTAGCTCGACAGTTCGCTGTGTGGCGCCGAGCTGTTGGGCGACGAGGTCTTTAGCTCGTTCGCCTAAACTGCCTGCGTACCCAGGATCTTCGAGGCAACGTCTTACGAATCGTTCCAAGGCTGCGCCGTCTTGGACTACCACTGCGGCGTCATGATTGAGCATGAGGGTTACGATGTCGCGGAAATTTCGCGTATTGGGTCCAAAAGAAACGGCCGCGCCATAGGCGGCCGGTTCGATCATGTTTTGGCCGCCGCGGTTTCCGAAACTGCCCCCCACAAAAGCCATGTCGGCCGTACCCCACCAGGCGCCAAGTTCGCCGACGACGTCGACCAAGAGCACGCGGGCGTTTTCATTAAGGGGGCCTTCGTCCAAGCTGGTGCGACGTTGCCAGGCTACGCCCGAGGAGTCCAAATGGCGAGCGACCGAGTCGAAACGCTCGGGATGACGCGGCACGATCACGAGGCGCAGTTGCGGGCGGTTTTCGATCAGGCGGCGGAACACGTCCAAGGCGACCGCCTCCTCGGGTTCCTGGGTGCTGCCGGCCAGGAAGACGACGTCGGAGTCGGCGAAGCCAGCGAGTTTTCGTAGACGGATGATTTTGGGATTGCGGCGATTGGTTTCCGCGCCGTCGTATTTCAGCGAGCCGGTAAGGTGCACGCTTTGCTGTTTTGCGCCCAGATGCAAAAATCGGCGGGCGTAGGATTCGTCCTGCACGGCGATGAGGTCGATCTTGCGTAACAACCCGGCTACCAGCGGGCGTATGCGTCGATAGCCGCGATAGCTGTTCTCGCTCAGGCGGCCGTTGACGACCGCCACGCGTGCGCCCTGGCGGCGGGCGGCGTGTATGAGGTTGGGCCAGAGTTCCAGTTCGGCCAGCAATAAAAGATGGGGCCGCACTCGGCGCATGGCCGTGCGGGTGGCCCAGGTGAAATCTAGCGGGCAGTAGAAGACCGTTAGATCGGGATACTTTTTGCGAGCCAGACGCATGCCGGTGATGGTGGTCGTGGAAACCAGGCAGCGCCAGTCGGGATGCTGCCGCTGTATTTCGTCGATCAGTGTGCCGAGCAGATTGACTTCGCCCACGCTGACCGCATGTAGCCAGACGCGGGTTTTGCCGTGATCGTCCTCAACATCGCCGTCAATTCGCGGCGCCAGTCCCAGCAGCTTTTCCGCGAAACCTTCGCGGTACTTGCCCTTGACGAGCGCGCAGTATAGCAGCCAGGGTGAGGCTAGCAGGATTACCAGCATATAGACAAAATTAAGAATAATTCCCACTCAGGGCGTCCTTTCCCAATGGCGATTATTTTTGTCGGGTGGGTGCGAGACGCACCGAAGCCGAAAGCATTTTAGGATTTCTTGCCTTCCGGGGAAGGCTTATCGGTTTTCAGAAGCGGTCGGTATACTGTGAAAACGGCCGTGTTGCACGCCGGTCGCGAGCGACCGGGCTAAACGGGTTATCCTTTTCTCATGCAGCAACTCTTGTACTTCTTTCCGCTGCCGCAGGGGCAGGGTGAGTTGCGGCCGACGCGTTCTTGGCGGTTGCGGATGGGTTCGGGTTTGCGGTCGGTTTGCATGCCGTCGATGGCGGCTTGTTGCTGTTGGGCGATTTCGCCGGCGGAGGCGGCGTCTTCGTGGATGGCTTCGGCTTCGGTCCAGGTGGAGCCCACGAAGCCTTCGTCGAGCTGTTCCATGCGGAAGACGAGGTCGGTGACGCGTTCGCCGACGGAGAC
>CAZISU010000489.1:0-5306 GCA_964541935.1 uncultured Planctomycetaceae bacterium
ATCTGAATCACGTCCGGCGGCTCGATGCGATAGGCCGGCAGCGACCGCATGGCCAACTCCCTGGGTGGCTGCATGGACGGCGGCACAGGGCATTCTTTTGCACTGTCGTAAACGTCGAGCATGTGACAGCCACTAAGGGTGGTTAGGAGTAACGGTAGACAGAATAATATTCGTAGTTTCATGCTAGAAGAACTCCGATAAGACGACCGAAAAACGGGCGCAAAGGTGTTTACCAATTCAGGAGTATTGCCCACTTTTTGGTCTATCTCGTCATCCGGAGAACTTCGTTGAATGTCCGTTCAAATCCGCTCGGGATGCTTCAATAGTACCGCCGTGGCCGCCTAGACGGCCCATTGATATGGGTGGCAAGTTCTGGACGCACCGAGGTGCGCACCAATCGTTACGACCCTATCAATCGGCGATATCGGAATAATCGGCAAAGTTCCACACGTACTTGAACGTGAGTAGAGAAATGGCGGTTTCGGGAAAAAATACCGACCAAGAAGAGGGGAGTGGCCGTGGGCAAGTCGTCTATAGCTTCGCAAAACCACGTAAAGTACCGTCGGGTTGCACCCGGCCTACGTGAATGCGAAGGAAGACAGGTGATGTGATCATCGATAGATCTACTGAATGACCCGGTCGGCGAGCGTCATGTAGCGGCGGTCGCCGAGGTGGTGGACGGCTTTGCCGGCCGCGGTTTCGCAGAGGAGTCGCTCCCCGTTATATGC
Source organism: uncultured Planctomycetaceae bacterium (assembly GCA_964541935.1). Lineage (GTDB taxonomy): Bacteria > Planctomycetota > Planctomycetia > Pirellulales > Thermoguttaceae > JAFGTN01. The sequence continues at coordinate 729 of CAZISU010000489.1, forward strand.
TGCCTGATCGACGGCGGCCGAGACGGCCTCGCCCAGAATCAGGCCCAGGTGGTCGTCGCCGTAGATTTCGACCAACTTGCATTCGAGGTAGCCGATCACTCCGTTGGGGATCTTGCAGTCGACTTGCTGAGCGTCGATGGAGGGGATATCGAGTTCTGAGAACTTATCGACGTCCGCGCCGGAAACCGAGCCCGTGGCCGTAACCATGGCGACCTGCGAGATGTTGGGCACGGAGACTACGAACTGGCCGGTTTCCAAGATATTGGTGAAGGTTTTGTGCTTGCGGCCCACGCCCACGAGCACGCGGGATGGCGATTTTTGCGCGGGACATGTCCAGGCAATGGGGGCAACGTCGTATCGTTTGTCTTTCGATACACTCGATACCATAACCACCGGGCCGGTGTTGATAAGGCGATAGGCTTCATCCAGAGGCATGTTTTGGTATGTCATGGTGGGGAGTATGGGGGTGTGAGGTATTTATGTTTAGCCCGGTCGCTTGCGACCGGTTTGCCGGTGCGTGCAAGCAAGCACCCTACTAATTATCGGAGAAAACCCGCGTGCTTTCTTCTTTGGTGACCGGCGACTTCATGTCATCGGTTTGAAGTTGGACGCGGATGCGTTGGTCGCCTGCTTCGCCGCAGCGGACGCGGACTTGGTAGGTGGCGTCAACCTTGGGCGAGAGCCTCCGTAGCGGATCGAAGGAGATGCGATTGCCGACCGTGTTGGAGCGGATATCGCCCGGCCCTTCGGCCTTGACAAGTTGCATGGAAAGCGGCAGTGTAACTTCCAGGCGGATATTGCTGCTGGCTTTCGAGCCTTGATTAACGACACGGATTTCATATAGGGTTTCGCCGCCGACCTCGACCGGATCCTCGACATCGATGACCTCGAAGCGAATGGCGGATATCCCGTCGACGATGATCTCTTTTTGTTCCTCGACAGAAAGGGCCCCTTCGGCCGTTCCGCGATAGGTGAGTTTCTGTTCGCCGATTTCCTCGGGCATGGCGGTCAGGAGCACGTTGCCGGTTTCGTTGACCGGCAGTTCGGCCAGCGCCCAGGCCACGGTTTTGGTTTGCGAGTCGTAGTAGCCGTTGTTGTTGGCGCTTACGAAACGCATGCCGTCGGGCAACTTGGCTTGCAGCTTGACGTCACGAGCCGGGGCCGTGCCGGGGTTGCTGACGGAGAGTTTGTAGGTGGTTTTGCGCTCGAGGAAGCGTCGTTTGGGGCCGGAGATGGCCAGCTTGAGCTGGGGCGCGATAACTTCCAGCGACAATTTCTCAATGGTCTCAAGACCTGCTTGGCCACGGGCGACAATGACGTTGGTAACCTTGCCAGGCCGTGCGGCCGCGAGCTTGAGTTCGAGCGTGCGGCTCTGGTTGGGGGCCAGATCGCCGATCTCGTATTCAAGTTCGGCCCCGGCCGGGTGTTGTAAGCCGGCGGGAACTTGCTCTTGGATTATGACTCCACGAGCTACGCCCGAGCCAGGGTTGGAAACGGTGATTGTAAGCTTGACCTCTTCGCCGATGGTAACGGTCTTCGGCATGGAGGTTTGCACGACCAGTTCCGGCTTGGTGGCTCGGGTGCGAACCGAGGCACTGGCCTTGAAGTGTACGGTGGCAACGCTGCCGATTTCGCCCTCGGACAGGGGCATGAGCTTAACTTCGACCGTTTTCTCCTCGCCCGCTTCCATATCGCCCAGGCTCCAGACGAGTTCGCCGCGAACGTCACGCGAAGCCCTGGGTTTGGTGGATTCAAGGCGTGTACCCTTGGGTATCTGGTCGTGAATTTCAACTCCACGGGCAGTGATCGTGCCCGTATTTTTAATTACCACGCGGAAATCGACCGGGCTGCCCACCTGGATTTCTTGCGGGGCGAACTTTTCAATTGTCAGTTGGGGGGACTGAATGCCGTCGAGTTTGCGATCGCGGGCGGGAGAGCCTGTACCCTCGACACTTGCGCCCGGTCCGTTGGCCAGGGTATCGGTTCTTCCGGCGGTTTGTAAAGTCGGTCGAGGAATAGTGTTTTGCAGTGGGGCCGGCGTTCGCAATCCACCCGCCGAGGAAGCGGTGGAATAAGCCGGCGGGGGCAAAGCGATCTGGGAAGAGTTTGATGTATAGCGGTTGCCGATTTGGTTATTATTGTCTGTAGCGGCCGGGGCGGCTTGAGCCAACGGCCGGGTGTTGGCGCTTGCGTATCGATCGGGGATTGTTGAAAGTGCTTTTTGTGGCGCAAGCTCCGACTTCCCCAGCGGAGCCGCCGCGACCTGGTTCGATGTTAGGGGCCGCGGTGCAGTAGTCGCAACTGCCGTCGATACGGGCGGTAAGGTGGATCGGTTGGAAAGCCGCGGATCGGCTTGGGCCAGTTGCACTGAAGATGAACCCGACAAGGCGGTCTCTTTACCCCGCGAGACGGGTTCCCGCAGAGGATTGGGCTCGGAAGCGGGCACGGGCGTGGACACGGGTGGGGCAAGCAACGGTGCTGGAGCTTGCAGTCGTGAAACCGTTTTGGGTGCAACGACTTGCGTGGGCAGCGGCTTGACCGCCAGTGGTTTTACCGCAATCGGATTGGCCGCTTGCGGCTGTGTGGACAATTGTTCGTTTAATGCCGGATTGGCTTCGTTTCGCTCTTCGCCGCCCTGGTCGGCGGCTTGTCTCGCCGCGACTGGAGGTTCAATTGCGATCGTGGATTGCTCATCGCCACGTTTTGCCTGTGCAACTGCGATATAACCGATGGCGAGCACGCCTGCGAGGGCTGATATGCGAATAATAAGACGCTTCATGATACGAGGCTTCCGGATAAAGAAAGTGCCGAATCTGCACTACCAGGGTTCAGTATATTGTGTGTTTTCAAACCGCTTGGAAGTGTGTTTTTTACGAACCGCCCCTCATCCCGCAGCGGGGGGGTGGTATCCAACGATCCAATACCGGCAACAGTGGTCGACCGGTAGCGGGGAAAGTTAGTACCAAAATCCGCCATGGCTTGGAAGGGCAATTTCGGTGAGCAGGTGGGATAGCTTAAAGCTGGGGGCTACAGGGGTCGTAAGGCGCGTGCGCAATTCGCGTACATTGCGAGGGACAGCGAGAATCCGCTGCCCGCAGGGGCAAGCCTGCCGCTAATACTAATGCGATTTGCTTGACGCTGTTAGGGCATTGTCACGGAGGGATCGGCCGGCAGGCAAGTGGAGGCTGTGTTACCGTCTCGCTCGAATAATTCCAAAGTGACCACGAGTTTAGTAACCCCGATGGCCGAGTCGCATCCAAGCTTATTGAATACAGATCCACGCAAGCGGGCCACGGTGCGCATGCTCAAGTCTAGATTGTTTGCAATTACCTTGTTTGCTTCGCCGTCCACCATACGCAGCATAACATCGCGTTCGCGAGCAGTAAGGCTGTCAATGCGTTTTCGCAGGTCGTTTATTATGGCCTGCTCTTTCGCAGTTTGACGTACTTTTTTAAGTGCGGCGGAAATAGCATCGGACAATTTATTTGTGCTAGACGGCTTCTCGATTACGGTCATGGCGCCTTGCTCCATGGCGCGAACCGCAATAGCTACGTTGGCAAAGGCGCTGAACAAAATGACCGGGATGGTGATGCCACGCTCTACGAGTTTTTCATGCAATTCGATTCCGCTCATGCCACCGAGGCGGAGATCTACCAGCAGGCAACCTTGTCTTGACGGTTCATAGTAATTGAGAAATTCTTCGGCGGATTCGAAAGTCTGGCATGTAACGCCAAGTGATCGCGCTAGAAGGGCAACACTGCTTCGGATCAGATGCTCATCGTCAACAACGAACAAAGTTGCATCTGTCGATTCCAACCTCTTGCACCTTTACGTAGGGAATAGTTGCCACTTAACTTGTGGTATCGGTTGTATATATCCACATCTCCGTAGGTAATATACAAAGGCTCTTTCGCATATCCGCAAATGACACGACTGCTACTTATAGATAACATTAACTAAGCCATTATGATGTGTCGTCAATTAACTTTACGCCTATTTGGCATAAACATGCCACCTATTTGGCGCAAAGATGCCACGGCGGCTTCATTGGTTATGTTGTAAGTTTTTTTGCCGGCAGGTGGTCGACGCAGAGTTAACGCGATCAACAAACCCGTTCATCCATTTCAATTCAAAATTATAGTTGAGTAGAATATGTCCAATCTTAATAATCTGAAAGATTTCGTGCCATTCTTTAGCAAGGCGGCCTTAAAAAATGAGGCCTTCAAGTTACGAGCGGAAAACGCCGCAATCTCGAAGGCACAAGCGGTGATCGAGTTCAACATGGACGGCACGATCATTACGGCCAACGATAACTTCCTCAATGCGTTGGGATACACTCTGGCCGAAGTCCAGGGGCAGCATCACAGCATGTTTGTCGATGAGACGTTCCGTCGGAGTGTCGAGTACAAGGATTTTTGGGCGAAGTTGAATCGAGGGGAATATGAGGCGAAGGAGTACAAGCGGATCGGCAAAGGCGGCAGAGAAGTTTGGATTCAGGCCTCGTACAACCCGATCCTGGATCGCAACGGCAAGCCCTTGAAAGTGGTTAAGTACGCCACGGATGTGACCGAAGAGAAA
>CAZISU010000490.1:0-5305 GCA_964541935.1 uncultured Planctomycetaceae bacterium
CAATCGGCGCGCCTCCGAGAAATCGTGACACTGGCATACGATAAAGTCGAGTTGTATCGAAATCGCATGGACGAAAGCGGAATCACCCCAGCCGACATTCGCTCGATCGAAGATATCTCGAAGCTGCCTCTTTCGGTGAAAACCGACCTCCGCGACACATATCCCTTCGGGCTTTTCGCCACGGACATGTCGAAAATCGTACGCCTTCATGCATCCAGCGGCACGACCGGCAAGCCAATCGTCGTCGCATACACGCAAGAAGACATCGATGTCTGGACCAGCGTTATGGTCAGATCGCTGGCGGCATACGGCCTGCACAAAGGCGACGTGATTCAGAACTCATACGGCTACGGTCTGTTTACCGGCGGCCTGGGGCTGCATTATGGCTCGGAAGGAATCGGCGCAACCGTGATTCCAACATCCGGCGGCAATACCGAGCGGCAGATCATGGTCATGAAGGACTTCAACGTATCGGCCATCTGTTGCACGCCAAGCTACTTCCTGCACCTGCTCGATCGCGCGTCGCAAATCGGCGTCGATCTTCGCAAATTGCCCATCCGCGTGGGCGTGTTCGGAGCCGAGCCCTGGACAGATGCCATGCGCGAACACATCGAAGAAGCCGCCGGTATCAAGGCCTTCGATATCTACGGCCTCTCCGAGATCGTAGGTCCCGGCGTGGGGGCCGAATGCTCAACGCAACATGGCCTCCATATTTTCGAAGACCACTTCTATCCGGAAATCATCGACCCGGAAACCCTAGAGCCCTTGCCGGATGGAGAAGAGGGTGAGTTGATTCTCACCACGCTCAGCAAAAAAGCCATGCCCATAATCCGCTACCGCACGCGCGACATAACCTCGATCATAAACGAGCCGTGCGGTTGCGGGCGCACGATACGCAGGATCCGACGCATCACCCATCGCAGCGACGATATGTTCATCATCCGCGGCGTGAATGTCTTCCCCTCGCAGATCGAATCCGCGCTGTTGAAGGCCGAGGGCACGCTGCCGCATTATCAGATTATCCTCACCCGCTCGAACGGCCTGGACCAAATTGAAGTGCAAATCGAAGTCACAGCCCATGTCTTCAGCGACCGGGTTGTAGCCATGGAAGACTTGCAACACAAACTGGCACATCAGATCGAACAGACTTTAGGCATTCGCGTCACCGTCAACCTTCTCGAGCCACAGTCGCTCGCCCGCAGTGAAGGAAAAGCCAAACGGGTTATCGACAACAGGGAACTGTAGCCCTTTATTTCGCTGCAAGGAACAAAGTATGAAAATTCATCAATTATCGGTTTTTGTAGAAAACAAACCCGGACATCTGGCCGTTCCGTGCCGGGTGCTGGCCGACGCGGGCATTAACATGCTCACACTCTCAGTGGCCGACACAAGCCAGTTCGGCATCCTCAGGCTGATCGTCCGCGATTGGGAAAAAGGCAAGCAGATATTGGAAAAGGCCGGCATCGTCGTCAAGGTGACCGAGGTCGTGGCAATCGAAGTTCCCGATAAACCGGGCGGTTTGGCCGACCTGCTGACCACGATCGACGAGGCTAAAATCAACGTCGAGTATATGTACGCTTTCACGGAAAGAATCGACGACAAAGCCGTTTTGATCTTTCGCTTCGAAGATCCCGATGCGGCGGTAAAAGCCCTGGCCGGGCAAGATGCGGGCATGCTCAGCAAAGCCGAGATTTTCCAACAACTTGGCGACTGAATATAATAACTATTTCCGACGCCGACAACCGATGGCCGCCACCATCAAGGTCAGCAGGAGCGTAACAACGCCGGGCTCTGGCACACTTGCGCCCGAGGAAGAGCCCTGCTGCCAGTTGGCGGCCAATATCGTGGCATCTATTTCGTTGACGACTCCATCTTCGTTAAAGTCTCCGTCCATCCGCGAGACACCGTCGCTTCGCAGCCAGTTGGCGGCCAGGGTAGCAGCGTCCTCCCCGTTCACAATACCGTCGCCATTTGCATCCCCGGGAAGCGGATTGGAAATTGCCATTAGAGCATCGGCAAACCGCTGGCCCAGCACAAGCAAGCCATCGTTGCTATAGTGGTTCGTGTTGCCGGGAATAACGGCCAGATCGTCGGTCGTAATCATACTAACACTGCTCATGGAATCGGCCACGTCGGACTGGGCTTGGCGAACAGTATCGGCGTAGGTGTAACTTGAATAGTCCAGGATTTGCCCGATGACAAACGGCATGAAGGGATTGTCGACAATGTCGCGAACGCTGGTGATAAAGTTGGTCAGGTTCGCTTCATAGGCCTGTGCCTGGGCATAATCGCCGGTATCACTTTCGCCTTGCATCCAAATCATGCCGGCGAATTCGGGGGCTAGATCTTCGCCGAAGGCCAGCGAAGCATCGCCCACAGCGGTCGCGAAAGCCTGCCAGTCCACTCCGCCCGGGTCACTGCCACCGTCACCCGGTCGCCAGTCGTTGGCCAGATCGGTACCGCCGTTGGCATATTTGATTACAGCAATGAACTCCTCCTCACCCTCGACCATGGCCTGCCCGAAGCTAAGTTCGGGACCGAAAAGATTCGGGCTCATCTTGGTCAATCCGGGCTGAAGTTCTTGCCAGGCCCCGCCGTGATAGGTTGGCACGTCGGAGCGCAACTCCTGCCACTCGGGAGACAAGGTGCTGGCCGTGCCGCGACCGTCGCCGTTAGACTGGCCGCCGACCAGATAAACCTTTAGCTTCTTGGGCTCGGAACTGGCGCCGATATTTTCGACTGCAACACTGTTGTGGATGATCGCGCTGTCGCTGGCAAAATCAATTTCCACGGGCAAGATGCCGCTAGTATTAACCGTAAAGGTGACGGCCGCCGGACTGGCCGGCGCGGTGCCAGTGGTCTGGGCTAGGCCCGTCACAACAGAGCGATTCGAACCGTCCGTGTCCGTCACCGATACATCGATGGGGCTATGCAGCACGTTCATATCATGATGATATGTGGTAACCTGGTATTGCCCGGCTTTGAGGTTTCCAAGCGAAATTGTGGATGATATCGACGGCGCGAAAAAGTCTTCCACTAAATCTCCCTCGGCGTGCGTGACGTCACCACGGTCCCTGGGCGAGAACATATCCGAGTCGTTTCCTTTAAGCTCCACGCGGACACTGCCCTGGCGTCCCAATTCGGAAAAGAACCAGTGTGATTGCGGCCGCGCCGCATTGGTTTCCGTGGGATGGTCATACGGTTGATAACCGGCCTGCGTATCGCTGCCGCTCACCTGGAAGTCCACCTTAAGATCCGTGGGCAAATCGGCCGTCATCTCCAAGCCGTTGAGATGCGTATATCGAGTCGCTGGGAGAAGATTGATTGTGGCCTGGCCGCTAGCGTCGACCGTGATTTTCATGGGCACGGTGCCTATATTGCCGGGCGTGGCGATGTTGTCGGCCGGGCTGTTCTCCGCGCCGTAGGTGATCGGCGTACTGTTGACAATGGTTCGAGTCCCATCGGCATCTGTCACGCCCACGCCCACCGTGCCGTAATTGGTCTTGGGATCGTGGTGATAGGTTCTGGCGTAATATGTCCCAGGTTCAAGACCGCTGAGCGTTACGTCAAAGTCTGCATAACTGCTGCCGAAAACAAAGTCCATGGCCACTTTGCCTACCGGATGCTGGATTGAATCTATCGTCATTCCATCCGCACCGGCCCGATACGGACGTGGGGCCCCATTGGCAGAATCGGGCCGGTGCAACAGTTACCCCACTTGTTCCAAAAGCAAATTCTTTAGATATGGGGCCTGAATCCATGCGGGAAAAATCCTGCCACCCCGCCTGGATGCCTTGCCCGTACATGCCGAAGTCGATCTGTAATACGCTCGGGCCGGAGGCAATCGTGACTTCGTTCTGATCGCGAAGTTCCCCGATCTGAGTTGGCGTAAGCGCCGTGTTGTAAATCTGCACCTCGTCGATTGTGCCGGTATAGTCGAGAGTGCCCGAAGTAAACGTACCGATTCGCAACGGAGCGTTCATGAAAGCCGATGTGTGTGAATTAGAGTATCCGACTTCTGTTTGATCCACACCGTCGACATACAGACTGAGATTCTGATCCGCATCCTTCACGTACACCATGTGGTGCCATGTTCCGTCGTCCACGGCAACTTTTGAGAAGGTCTGTACAACTCCGTTTTGCCACCACTGCGGCTTGCCCGCGCCATCAGACCATATCCCTGTGCCAAAACGCAGTGTGCTGCCCGGATCGTATTGAGTGATGAATCCGCCGGTTGCCGTGGTTTTAATCCATGCGGAAAGCGTGTACGGCTGATAGGCGTCTTGGGTCGAAAGCAAATATCTTCCCAGGCTAATGTATGCGCCTCCAGCGAATTCCAGGGCGTTGCCGAACTGGCCCGTGGTAGGAGTAAGCCCAATGTTCGCTGTCCCGCCGAAACCAGAAAGACCTTCATCCTCGATAATCGAGCCATGTTCGCCGGTTGCCGTGTCGAAACTGTAGTGCAAAATTGGTTCGAGAGTGACGGCGGCGTTCAGCGAGGCCGTAAACAAAGCCATGACCGCAGCCGCAGTCAAAACAAGCAAGCATGTTCTACTTCGATGTGACATTTTTGTACCTTTGGATAATCATTTGCAACGACAGAATAACACGCCTCGCGCTGTTCCAAAGCACGGGTGCAGTATACACAATTTGTCCGCTATTTCATTAGTAATTTCCGTCAGCATTTTTGGCATTTTGCGGCAAAACTCATGAAAAGCAGGAGGGTGACACTTAAACACCCTGCAACTCACCCGCCAGTCGACGCATGCCCTCTTCGGTCGATACGGTCGCCCGATAGCCGAAATCTTCGCAAGCGCGGGAGATATCAAAATAGTGCGAGGTCCCCAACTGGGCGGCCAGGAAACGCGTCATGGGCGGCTCGCTTTTCAGTCGCAGCACTCGCCAAAGCGACTCCAGCGCCACGCCCACCTTCCAAGCCGCCGAAACCGAAATCGATTTCTTAATCGGCGGCAAATCGGCCAGAGCCAAAATCTCGTCGATCCACTCCCAGCAGTTGACCGGCTCGCCTTGGCTGATGAAATAGGCACGACCGGCAACGGCCGAATCAGACGTCAGCGCGTCGGCGGCCTGCAAATGCGCCGCGGCGGCGTTTTCCACGTAGATCATGTCGACAAGATTCGTGCCGTCGCCCACCCGACGCAAACGGCCCGAACGAGCGCGGGCAAGCAGGCGTGGTATGAGATGTCGATCGCGCGGCCCCCAAATCAAGTGCGGACGTAGCGCACAGGTCAACAGCCCGTCGGTTCCGTTGGCGGCCAGAACGTGTTGCTCGGCCAGGGCCTTA
>CAZISU010000491.1:0-5302 GCA_964541935.1 uncultured Planctomycetaceae bacterium
CGATTTGCCGTGTGTTCCGGCCACCGCAATGCCTTGGGAATGACGCATCAAATGCCCGGCGACTTGAAAATACGTGGCGGTGGGAATGCCCAGTTCGGCAGCCCGCCGCAGCTCGACGTTGTCTGCTGGGACGGCGTCGCTGTGGATTACGAGATCGGCTGATGCCGGCACATTTTCGGCCGCATGACCTGTCGAAATTGGTACTCCCGCCAAGTCCAGCGATGCGATCGAGGCGGCATTTGTGTCGGAGCCGGTCAGTTCCCAGCCCCATCCGTGCAGCACCCTTGCCAGTGCCCTCATGCCGCTGCCGGCGATTCCCAGGAAGTGCGCGCGGCACTGCGAGCCCGCGATTAAGCGGCTGAGTGGGTCAGTCGGTTTCAGCTTCTCCGGCAGTGCCACAGGCGTCTATTGATAGGGGGTCGTCGAAATCTACGGCGGGATGATACGCACAGGGCCTCAGCGGGTCAATGGACTTCGGCGTCACGGGGCAATCTGCCGCCGCCAGAAGCTCACCCCCCGCTAGAAGTTCTGACCACTCGACGGTTTGATCCCTGGACGGTTTTCGGCCGGGAATTATCGCATACAGCACCGCAACGAATATAATTACGATGACCATTGTGGCAAAAAGGATAGTATACGCAGGCAGGCCCGCCATGGTGGAAAAGTGCAGGATCACGCCCGCTGCCAGGGCTCCCACCAGATATCCCAAATCGAAAGAAGCCAGAACCAGCGTAGTGCCCAGGCCGCGGAATCTGGCCGGAAAGTTCGTATTCGCCGCGGCGATCACCGAGGGAGCCAACATAGCCTGGGTAATACCGAAGCAGAAGCCGGGGATAATTAACTGCCAATAAGATTTGACGAGAATGAAGCTCATCATGCTGGTGGCCAAGCACCCGAGCCCGCAAAGGATCATCGGTTTGAGTGCCATTCGCTCGCTCAGCCCTCGGATCAGCACGCGGGTGGCAATCGTAGTTATTGCATAAGTTGTGAAGAACAGCGCGATTCGTGGCATGTCCAACGTTACGGCGAAGGTTCGTAGGAAAACCTCGGGCAGGCCCAGTCCCAGCCCAGTTATTATTCCCACGGCGATTATGATGCCGGGGTTATAGTGTCGCAAGAGTCGGAACATAGACGGCTGTGGCTGCCGTGGGGGACGCGGCACTCCACTTGTGGCCAGCCAGACAAACGGGATCGCCGAAGTGCTGAACAAGCCCGCGACCACAAACATGCCGTAGACCTGCCATTGTTGAATTTCCGCGGTCCCGCAGAGAAAATCGCCCAATTGCGAGCCTGTCATGACGCCTACGTAGCCGGCAGTGCCCAGCATTCCCACCAGTTCGGCCACGCGGTTGGTGGCCACGCGGTTCGAGATAAACGTAATGCTGGAGCCAAATATGCCGGCCATGCCACAAGCGAAAATGATGCGCAAAAAATATATGCCCCAACCGGTATAGCTGCTGACGGCCAGGTGCCCGAAGCAGGAGATCGAGACCAACAGCAACGACGAAGTCCAGATCAGTCGCGGGCCGTAGCGGTCGATGCCCACGCCCAAAAACAGCCGCATGGCTAGGCTGCCGATCATGCCCGTGCCCACGATCCAGCCGATGTGAAATTCGCTGCCGCCGAGAAACGTTATGAAATCGGCATAGCGATACAACAGACCATAACCGGTCATCATTAGCGCTATGCCCAAATACGCAAGCCAGAACGAGCGGTCGTAGGCCGTCGCCGAAAGGCTCTGGTCGGGTGTGTCGGTAATCTGTGTCGAGTGTCTATTGCGGGTCATCAAAGTGGCCGTTAGGAAAACTGTGCCCGTAAGAGATGCTAATGCCAAAATGTTCCCTACGCAAACAAATGCGCGAGAGAGGACGCAGCGGGGACGACGGTGTGCAGGTGAACATGAAACAGTAGCATTTTCCGGCGGGTTAATACAGGGGGGGTATCTGGCTGAAAGATTTTTCTAAGGAATCTCACAATTCATCATTATAGGTAAAGTGGGAGGTTTAGTGAGTGGGTCTGAGACGAGATTATTGGTGAAGTCATAATAAGCGTGTGGAGCCAACGATGGTAGCGTGTGCTTGGCCCCCGCTTTGCGAATCTCACGAACGCTTCGTTCCTTAGTATTTCACCCTCAGGACCGCGCCACGCTGAGTGTTTTCCGTTCGATCTACATTTTGAGGTGGACCGTTTAGTTGAAGAAAATGGCGTAAGTCGTTCACTAGCAAGCTATTGCGATTTTTTATCTGTCGTCGAACTTGTCTTGATCCGGCAGGCGGTCCCTCCTATAATCCCCCGGCTCTAATATATAGGAGCCGTTTTCTCGTAAAAAGTTCCGTGCCTTGATGTTGCGATTCGAGATTTTTTCATTTTCAGCCGCCGCCCAGGCGGTAGAGGTGTTGGACCACTGAGATTCCAGCCGTCGGATAGCCGGTTTGTAAGCCGCCGCGCAAGACGCCCTCTTCGCGCTTGGGCTCACGGTTTGCGCCGAAACTGGCGGCCGGCGTTTCTGGCGTTAGTGGTGGCAATTGTCTGTGCGTTGTCCTTGGCGAGCAGTTCTGCGGCGGCCGACATCGATCTGCCCAGCCCCGACCCGTCTGAGCCGATTTCAATAGAAGCCCCCTCGGCCATGACCTGGCAACAGGGTTCCTATCAGGTTTGGGTGCTCGGCGGCGGTTGTCAACTAAGGCAAGGCAATACCACCACGCGGGCCCAAAGCGCCGTCGTCTGGGTCGATCTGCGAGAGGGCTTCGAGCGGGAGCCGCACCATGTAATCGCCTATTTCGAGGGCCAGGTCGTTGTCGACCAAAGCCGCCCAGAGGGCTGGCAAGCCACGGGTCCGAAAGACACCGGACAGCCGACGCAATTGACCGAAGCCACGTACCTAATGCGGCTTACCAGCCACGTGCTGCCCGACATTCGCGCCGCCAGCTTCGCGGACGTTCCCAGGCAAATGCCGGCGATTTACAATCGTGGCTTGGCGCGACGCAAACCCTCGTCGAAAAACGTCATCCGTCGCACGCAATTCACACAGCCGATTCCTCAAGCGGGAATCGGCCAATCACTATCCGGCGGCATGCGTCGCATCCGCATCAATTCGCGCAGCGCGATGCCATTTCAGATTGATCGGCATCCCGACCAAAACCTCGTCATCATCACCTCGGGCGTGAACGTGATTGTCGAAGGCATGGATTCTTCCTTGGGACCGATGGGAATAGTGGGCACCATCGACGTCTCGGCCGACCGTGTGGTAATTTGGACCGACGATTGGCAAGATTCCGGCGACCAGGATCAACGCCAACAAGTCCAGAGCGAAGATCGGCCGTTGGAACTCTACATGGAAGGTAACATCATCTTCCGGCAGGGCGAACGTACGATCTATGCCAACCGCATGTACTACGACGTGCCCAAAAAGGTGGGCATCGTGCTGGACGCCGAGATGCTGACCCCGGCTCCCAAGTTCGAGGGTATGTTGCGGCTGCAAACCCAAACCCTGCATCAAACCGGCAAGGGGCATTTTTTAGCCGAGGACTCGTTTCTGACTTCCAGCCGCATGGGTAAACCCGGCTATCGCTTGCAGATGGGCGATCTGAATTTCGACGACGTGCAGCGTCCGCTTGTGAATCCCTACACGGGCCAGGTCGAGATCGACCCCACGTCGGGTCAACCGGTTATCGAACACCAGCGCATGGCCACGGGCCGCAACTCGCTGGTTTTCCTGGGCGATATTCCCGTCTTCTACTGGCCCTACATGGCAACGGATCTGGACGACCCCACATTTTATATCCGCGGGTTGCGTTACAAATACGACAAAATCTTCGGCACCCAGATCCTTTCGACCTGGAACATGTATCAATTGCTGGGCATAAAAGACAAGCCCGAGGGCACCCGCTGGGATCTTAGCCTGGACTGGCTCAGCGAGCGTGGTATGGGCGTGGGTTCCGACTACACGTATCAGCGCGACGGCTTCTTCAACATCCCGGGCCCAACCGCCGGGCTGGCCACTTTCTGGGGCCTGCACGACACGGGGCACGACAGACTCGGCGCCGGACGAAACAACGTTATACCCGAAACCAAAAACAGATACCGCTTTGTCTGGAAACACCGCCAGATGCTCGTCGGCGACTACCGTGTGACGGCCGAAGTCGGCAAGATCAGCGACCGCGATTTTCTCGAACAGTATTTCCAACGCGAATGGGACTATCAAAAGAACCAGAGCACCGGCATCGAGATCAAACGCCGCTACGACAATATCTCTTGGAGCGTCACGGCCGATTATCGACTGAATGAGTTTTTCACCCAGACCGATTGGCTGCCCCGCCTGGACCATTTTTGGCTGGGGCAACCGCTTGTCAGCGACGCCTTCACCTGGTTCGAGCATTCGTCCATCGCCTACGGAAAAATGCACCGACTCGACGCGCCCACCACGGCTGAAGATCGGGCCGTTTTCTCCTATCTACCGTGGGAATACAACCCCTCGCAGCCCGGCGAATTCAGCTATGGTGGCGAGCGGCTCATCACCCGACAAGAGCTCGATTGGCCCATTCAAATGGGTGCCGTCAAAACCGTCCCCTACGCCTTGGGTGAATTGGGCCACTGGGGCGAAGACCTCAGCGGCAACGACATGCAGCGTTTCTACTGGCAGGCCGGCGTGCGGGCCAGTATGCCCATGTGGACAGTTAACCGTTGTGTCGAGAACAACCTTTGGAACGTCCACGGCATTGCACACAAAGTCGTTTTCGACGTCGATTTCTCGGTGGCCGAGTCGAACCGCAGCATGTAAGACTTGCCGCTTTACGATGCCATCGACGACGACTCTTTCGAAGCCTTCCGTCGCATGATGCCCTATCATACCTTCGGCTGGCCGTCGCTGGCACCCGGCGCCCCGATTCCAACGGCCACAATCCCGCCGCAATTCGATGCCCGACAGTATGCCTTGCGAACCGGCATGCCCGGCTGGGTGACTTCGCCCTCGGCTGAAATTGCCGACGACATGACGGCCATGCGGATGGGAATGCGGCATCGATGGCAGACCAAACGAGGAGTACCGGGCCGGCGACATATTACCGATTGGATCGTGCTCGATACCAACGCCACTTGGTTCCCAAACAAAGATCGCGACAACTTCGGCGAGGCCATCGGGCTTGTCGATTATAACTTCCGCTGGCACGTAGGCGACCGTCTGACGTTGCTTTCCAGCGGCCTGTTCGACTTCTTCGATGATGGACAGCGGCTCGTTACCTTCGGCGGAAACCTGACCCGACCGCCGCGCGGCAGCCTTTACATGGGCCTACGCCTGCTCGAC
>CAZISU010000492.1:0-5300 GCA_964541935.1 uncultured Planctomycetaceae bacterium
ATCTTCACCAGCGACCACGGTTACCACTTGGGCGAGCATGGGCTGTGGCAGAAGATGAGCCTGTTTGAGCAAAGCGCTCGGGTGCCTTTGATCATCGCCGCACCGAAAATGCTGACCAAAGGGGCCGTGGCCAAGGCGCCGGTGGGCCTAATCGACCTGTATCCCACGCTCGCCGAGCTTTGCGGCGTGCCCACGCCCGAAAACCTGCAAGGCCAGAGCCTCGCGCCCATGCTGAACAATCCCAGCGACCCCGGCCGTGGTTGGACGCTCAGCCAGGTCACCCGTCGCCGCCACAAACCCAAGGGCCGCTTCTTCGGATATTCCCTCCGCACACCGCGATGGCGTTACACCGAATGGGAGCAAGGCCGCCAAGGCCGCGAACTCTACGACCACGCCGCCGACCCACGCGAACTGACGAATCTGGCCGACATTCCCTCGCATGCCGAAACCGTCGGCCGACTCTCCCGACAACTCCGTAAAGCGACCAAAGGCACGTTCCCCGCTTCAGGCAAGACACCAGCACTTCGACAGGCACTTTGGGCTCCGAATCTGACCGATCCCTAAAAACCGTTCATTATCAATGAAACGAGTTAGCGGATGCCGTGGGCTGCTCTGCTTGCAATAGCAACACCACGACCATAAGATAGGGCTATGACAATCCACGATAGCAAACTTGAGCAAATGCCGATACGCGAGGATCGGTTTGCCACGACGCACTGGAGTATGGTCGTTAGCGCCGGCCGCAGCAGTTCGACGCAATCTCGCCTTGCCCTGGCCACGCTTTGTGAAAGCTACTGGTTTCCACTCTACGTCTTTGTGCGGCGGGACGGCTACTCGGCCGAAGACGCTCAGGACTTGACACAGGAGTTTTTTGTCTGCTTATTGGCGAAAAACTACCTGGCGGTTGCCGACCGGCAGCGAGGGCGGTTCCGCTCGTTCTTGCTGGGCGCTATGAAGCACTTCTTGGCCAAGCAGCGTCGGCGTCAGGGGGCGCAGAAACGGGGAGGCCACCGGCCAATTCTTTCGTTGGATTTCCACGGCGGCGAAGATCGTTACGGCATGATCGAACCGGCCGACCATCTGACTCCCGAGCGGCTCTACGAAAAACGCTGGGCCATGACGTTGCTGGACCTTGTGCTGGGGCGGCTTCGCGACGAATACAACGCAGCCGGTAAGTTGGAAATGTTCGACTGGCTGAAACTGTTCCTTGTTGGTAGGGGAAAGGGCGTCGCAAGCAACGGAGTTCAGTCCAATTGCAACGACGAATCGGCTTTGCCGGCGAGTTCCGTCACGCCAACGTATCTCGAAGTGGGCAAAGAACTTAGCATAAGCGAGGGGGCCGTGAAAGTGGCCGTGCATCGCTTGCGGCGCCGATATCGCAAGCTTCTCACCGAAGAAATCGCCCGCACCATCGACGGGCCCGAGACGCTCGAAGACGAGCTGCGTGATCTGATGGCAGCACTGAACTCAGAAAAATAGCAAAAACGGCTGTAACCTTTTGTGTTTCTTGGGTCAAGTATAGGTAGCCGAGGCCGGCTTTAACGTTACACGCATAGTAACAATACTAACCCGAAGCGCAAGCGAGGGACGGGAAAACGTCGCACAAGCCGTAGGCCGGGTTGTAATGAAAAGACATAAGGATTTTCGGACATGGTCGAGTCATCTAAATGTGCTCAATGCGGGGCCGTGGTACCGGGTGATGCTCCACTGGGGCTTTGCCCGAACTGCGTGCTGGCGGCCGGATTTCCGACCGATGGCGGATCCTTGGCGGGCTTGGAATCCGGTTGCGGGTCCACCCTGGGCGCGAAGTTCGTGCCGCCCACGCCCGAGGAGTTGACGCCGCATTTTCCCGACCTGGAGATTATCGAACTGCTGGGCCGCGGCGGCATGGGCGTGGTTTACAAAGCCCGCCAAAAGCGGCTCGACCGGCTGGTGGCGCTAAAAATTCTCGCGCCGCGAATCGCCCAAGATCCGGCCTTCGCCGAGCGTTTTGCGCGTGAAGCCCGCGCCTTGGCCATGCTCAGCCATCCGCAGATTGTGGCCGTACACGATTTCGGCCAGACCAGCTTTCCCTTAAAACTGTCGGATAATGCGGGCGATGCGGGCACATCGCCCGACGGCGGCGGCGAGTGCCCGCTGTACTACTTCGTAATGGAGTACGTCGACGGGGTCAACCTGCGGCGCTTGCTGGAAACGGAAAAAATATCGCCCCAGCAGGCACTGGAAATCGTGCCGCAGATCTGCACCGCCTTACAATTCGCACACGACGCGGGCGTGGTACATCGCGACATCAAGCCGGAAAACATCTTGTTGGACAAGCAAGGTCGCGTGAAAATCGCCGACTTCGGCATCGCCAAACTGATGGGCCGCGCAGCAACCGAGACAACACAGACCGGCATGGCGAACCCACCGACCGTCGAGGAGTCCGACTCGGAAGTAGCAAATCTAACAATCGACGGCCAAGTGATCGGCACGCCCCAATACATGGCCCCCGAGCAGATCGAGCACCCGCAAGAGGTCGACCACCGCGCCGACATCTACTCGCTGGGCGTGGTTTTCTACCAGATGCTCACCGGCGAGCTGCCCACCGGCCACTTTGCTCCGCCGTCAAAAAAAGTGCATATCGACGTGCGGCTCGACGAGGTGGTGCTACGGGCGATGGAGAAAGAGCCCGAGCGGCGCTATCAGCAGGTCAGTGAGATTAAGACTGAGGTGGAAGGTATCGCGATCACGCCATCCATCGGCAACGTAGAAAAGTCCGCTGAGGTAATTTCTCCAAGCCGATGGCGAGTGCTTGTTGGCACCCGTGATGGTCAACGAGTCATAAACCTATCGGGTATTATTAGTGTGGGCTTCATAATCACTGTGATTGTATTGGCAGTTGAGATCGCGAGTTCTATGCTGCTATATTCCGAATGGAATCGCGATCGACTGCCATATTTAGCAATGTCTGCGGTGGCTTTTGTGCTCCTGATTTTACTTAGTTGCATCTATAGATCGCTCCAGATGCCACTTGACCGGCTGACACCGTTGGATTCACTCCAACCGCAGCCTCTCTCGCTTCTTGAGCGGATGTTCCCGGGGACACGTGGTTGGGCCGAACAATTCCGGAAACGTTGGATGATACCCGTCCATGCACAACATGGCGAGCGAGTTATCCACTGGCCGTCGGTTTTCTTCCTCACCGCAGGAATCGCCGGGGGTATCGGGAGTCCCATGGTTCTTTTTAACAAGTTTCTGGAGCAAAACCCGCGTGTTGAAGGCATCTTTGTTATTAGTATTGCTCTTGCAGCAATCGTAATGGCATCCTACATCCGCTGGAAACTCACGGAACCAATAGAGAAACTATCTGACTCGGACGGTTTGGACCCACAGAAAAAGACCAGTAGCAACACTGAAGAAATCGAGAATATCACTTCGACGCCGAGGGCGGATGACAATCGCGGTGATGTTGATGCACGACCTATTGATCGTCTATTTTCCCAACTTGACCAACATCCCGAACGGGTTGCCAAATGGGGTGCCGCATGGGTAGCTTTAGCCGTGATTTTCGTGGCGATACAAGTGATGCGAGGTCACCCTCCCCGCCAAATCAACGCACTGGGAATGCTTCTCTGGCAACTTAGTCTTGCTACGCCTATTGTGGTGCCGATTATCGGCGCAATTTCCTTGTGGAAGATTCGTCATTCGGCCGGCCGGGTTTCCGGCGTAGGATGGGCCTTGTTCGACTTGTTGTTTTTTCCGCTGATGGCACTCAATGTGGCAATCGGCTGGCAGGCACACCAATTGGTCAAATGGCACTATTTTCCATCTCTGCTGGAGTTCGTCGGGCCAGTTTCACAGATTACGTCTGGGGTTTTGTTTTGGACCGTTGTATTGATTCCGACAGTCGGTTTATCGCTAATAATAGACATTCCTATCGTCCGCTGGGCATGGCATGCCGCAAAGAGGCCGGTTAGCGGCGTTCGTTCAAAGGCAACAAACTCGTCATTTTCTGCCGACGATTCGGTTCCTATGACGCCGGTCACTGACGAGCCTCTTGAGGTTACTCCATGGTCGTGGGGCGCTGTTCCTTGGCAAATATGGATCGTTGCCGCGTTCCTGGTGATCGAGGGCATGGGTAATCTGTCTGCCTTATCGACAAATCCGCAAGCAACAATATGGCTCTTGGCAAAATGTTTGTTCATTGTCGGCTTGGTTCGAGGCTGGAAATGGGTTTTCGTTTTGTTTCAGGTAGAAGCGGCTATACATGTATTGGGGTTTCTGATTTCGTTGCCTCTCGGCGCAGCGATAAACCTGCTTTTAATGGTACTGAGCGGCTCGGCCTACCGATTCTACTTTCCCAAATCGTCCAAGACACATCGCGTCGTCTGGAAGTTTACCCCAGGCGAAGTTGCGATGTTTACTTTCGCTCTTCTTGTTCTGCAGTTTCTCGGCCCGATGTTGGTGGGGAGATTCAGCCAGTCGCCGCCCGCTGTCGCCGAAGCACTCGAAGAATATCGCCAGACGCTTGTCGTGTACGATCTGGATAACGCTGCGGTATTCCCTCATCAGAAATGGACCCACTACGATGCCGAGCGCCTGAAAAATTTTCCAACAAACGACGACTGGCCAAATGTTCTCGGCCATGTCGATACGGATCCAGACTCGTTCAAGATCGTCCGAAAAGACTCTCAAATAAGTGCGCCAATTACCGGTCCCAATGCTTTAATGGTTCCCCTGGATAGGAGCTTGGTAACCGAGGCCTACGCAACGCTGCTGTTTCTCAAGGGCATAAGGTCCAGTGGTACGGTAGTTGCGACGAGCTATACATCGCTGGTTTGTATTGGAGAGATGGAGGGGCGGCTAAACTTCGATGTTTACGCCTCTGCGCTGGTCAAAGGAGACGTCTCGGGCCGAATCTACAGCCAGTCGTATTTCAACCTCGTCGTCACCGGCAAGTTCAGCGGCCATATCCAGGCCGATTCATACGCCATGATCTACCTGCTGGGTGGATGCGAAGGTGAAGTGAAATTGGACAACGGCGCCAAGGTTTACATCGTCGGGCGGACTACCAAAGCCGACTTGAGCCGTATCAAGGGAAGAGGCAATGTTTACTTGCAACATTCGGATCTCCCGCCCGGACAGCACAAGATTGGCGATTTGAAGGTGACCGTGGGTATGCACAAAGCGAAGGCAGATGAAGAAGCCGTTAAGACTGATACTATTGATATAACCGATCACCCCAGGGGCCCGTGGGTGGTGCGACTAGTGCCGCAAATCGCAATTGTCAGCCCACCAACGCCAAGGTCTTACTATTT
>CAZISU010000493.1:0-5283 GCA_964541935.1 uncultured Planctomycetaceae bacterium
TCGTGTGGCAAACCACGACCGTTTCCATGCTCGAACGGATGGGGCAGCCCACTGCGGCCTCGGTAATACCCAGCGACTCAATCAACTGCCGTTGCCCCTGGGCCGTTCCACCCCCGTGGCTGCCCATGGCCGGCACGATAAACGGCACGCCGCGAATCTCCTTCACAAAATCCACGATCGCGCGAACAATCTCCCCATAGTTGGTCACCCCTCGGCTGCCGGCCGTAATCGCCACGCTCTGCCCCGGCTCAACCCGCTCCTCCAACCGCAATCGGCCCAACTCCGCACGAACACCGGCCGCCACGTCGGCCACGCACGCCGTATCGAATTTTTGACGAAGTCGGAATATCTTAGCAAAGGCGGTCATAGTCGCGTGATGTATATAGGGTATGTTTAGCCCGGTCGCTCGCGACCGGCGTTGCTTCAGCTCCAAGCAAACTGCAATCTTACCACGAAATACCCAAAGGGCGAATGCTCTAACTTTAATGTTAAGCAACCGGCTCTGCCGTTCTGTGCCTGGACATCAGCCGTCAGCCGTGGGCTATGAGCTTTGGGATGTGCTTGGGACCATATGATTTTGCCCAAAGCCCAAAGCTCATAGCTCATAGCTGAAAAGCTCATGGCTATAACTACCAAGTCGATACGCCCCTCCTGAGGAACTTCCTCAAACCACCGTCTCTGTCGGGGGGGTGCTGATTTTCCGTATGGAATGCTGCACGTTGACCTACCCATCCCTACCATATCCCCCTCATTACCACATGAACCCCACGGAATCGACCTATTTTCGCCGGGCCGTCCTGGGTACAATCCCCGCTCAAATTCCACCCACCGGTCGCGAACGGCCGGGCTAAACGGGCTACTGTTTTCGCATGGTTTAGAGCGCATGCCTCAACTCCACGACCGAACCCGACGCAAGATCTGCATCGCGGCGTTTTTCGCCGTGTGCGTTTTGCCTACGTGTTGCCTGTTTGCATGGGGCATTTCGCGTCATAATCCCTGGCACGCTTCCGCATATGCCCAGCAGTTAGAGAGTTACTTGGGCTTGAACGTCACCATCGACCATGTCGAACATCCGCTGCCCGGCGTGATCCGTTACCACGGCGTGCGGCTTTGCGATCCGGAGACGGGCCAGGTCGTTGCCGTTTTCAACCGCATCGAAGCTCGCCTTCAAAAAGTACAAGACCGACCGCTGCCGGCCCTGGAACTGGAGGCCGACTCGGCCTGGATTTGCCCAAAACGCTTCGACAGCTTCACGCGGCTCTTAAATCGGGCCATGGCCCGCCGCATGACCAGCGACGACGTCGACCTGCAGCTGGATATTGGTGAACTTAAGCTGCAAGCTGACGGGAACGACACGGACAGTGGTATAACAACGCTAACTACCGTGGAAGGTCGTCTGCAAACCATCGAGAACGGCAGCCGGGCGAAGTTCAGTTTTTGGCTGGGCTCGCCGGGTGAGGACGCCGATTCGACAGAACCGATAAGCATCTATATAAGTCGCGACCGTCGCGACACGCCTGCGAGTATCAGCTTCATTATTGATGCGCGCATCGCGCCGCTGCCGTGTGGTTTATTGGCGATGGTAATGCCCGAGTGCGCATCGCTCGGCTCGAATAGCCGCTTCCAGGGCTATATTTCTGCCCAAAAAACCGTGGACGGCTGGAAAGGAGATGTTCAAGACGCCAAGCTGACGGACATCGATTTGGAGAGCCTGCTTGGCCGCCGTTTTCCAAACACATTGACCGGTCAAGCCCAGGTAACTATCCAGCAAGCTCGATTCAGCGACGGCCGTTTACAAGAAGCGATAGGTTCGATGGCCGCCGGGCCAGGCATGGTCGGTGGCGAGTTTTACAATTCCGTTTGGATTCAACTCTTCCTTGACTCCTATATTAGGATACCGGCCGAAGTTAAGTACGCGCCCTACGATAAGCTGTCGCTCAATTTCACAATCAATCACGACAGCTTGCAAATCAAAGGCGCCATTGCGAACCAAGCCCGGCCCGCAATACTCACCAATACCGCAGGACCGATGTTGGTTGAAATGGAAAAACAACCGCAACCGCAAACGATTTCGGCATTGCTCAACACATTGGCCCCAGTCAACAGTTACCAAATACCGGCCACCGCACAAGTTCAGCGGCTATCAAACTTTTTGCCACTGCCCAACGCCTCCAAGATAATCAAAAATACGCAGTGATTTCGTTAGCCGAGCCGCTTGCGGCCGTGGGAAACGCCTTGACTTCTGGCACATCTGACGCGAGCAAGCTCGGCGGCTAACAGCAAGAGCTTCTTTTTCATAAGGCCGCCAAAGAAACTCAATCGCCCATCGCACAAGGGCAACCACCGCACTGTGAAGAACCACAAGCACCAGAATCACGCGCCGGGCAACTCGTGCCCGAGGAAATTTGCGGCGCGGAAGGCACGCTGATAATCTTATCGAGCTTATCGCTCTCGCAAGAAGGGCAAACCGCCTTCTGACTACCGCGGATAAGGATTTCGCACTGCTGCCCACAGTCACGACAAATGTATTCAAAAAGTGGCATAAACTAATTCTCGTTTATAGAAGTAATGTAGGCCGGGTCTCGACCCGGCAGGTGAGCAAGTAAAACAAATGCCGGGTCGAGACCCGGCCTACAACTGAAGTCTCACGTCTCAACTCCCCGCCAAAAACCCTTCCATCGCCGCCACAACTTCCTCCGTCGCATCTTGCACCACATAATGGCCGGCGTCTTCAAGCCGATGCACATCCGCTTTCGGGAAGAACTCTTCGAAGCGTTCGAGAAAATGCGGCGTGAAACACCAATCCTTCATGCCCCAGATCAGACACACGGGCCGCTCGGCGAATTGCGGCAAAGCCGCTTCGATCTTCTCCAGCGTGGCATAACTTTCGTGGCTCGGTTTCAGTGGAATATCCAGCACGAATTGCTGCACGGCCGTGCGATGGTCCCAACTGTCGTAGGGTGCTAAAAATCCGCTCTTGACGGCCGTTGTCATTCGCTCTGGACGTCGCACGGCCATGCGAATGGCCGCCTTGGCGAACAGATTAAAGCCCTGCACACCCAGCCGACCCAGGAGCGGCACTCGGCAAACGTTGATTCGTAGCGGTATGCGTTGCGAGCGAAAGGCCGCCGTGTTCAGAAGCACAAAACGCTCGAACCGCTCGGGCATGGCCGCCGCAGCGCCCATCCCGATGGCCCCGCCCCAGTCGTGCGCCACAAGCGTAACTTTACGCAAATTCAACTTCTTGACCAGACGGCAAAGATCATCGACGCGGCGGGCCAGCGTAAACTCGTAACGATCGCGTCCCGGCTTATCCGACAGCCCGCAGCCGATATGGTCGGGCACCACCACGCGATATCGGTCGCGAAACTTAATCGCCAAATCACGCCAATAGAAAGACCAGGTGGGGTTGCCGTGAACCATCAGCATCACGGGCAAGTCGGCGCTTGCCGCGTTGCTACATTCGTCCAGATAGTGGTAGCGCAAGCCGTCGATGTCGAAATAGTGCGACTCGAACGGATACAGCTCCCGCCAGGCAGCCGTCTTTTGGGTGTCGTGTGTTTGCGGTGTCATATCTTCTGTTTTCAACTTCCGGCCAGCAACTTCTCGGCCAACTCCTGGCTGGAAACCCCCGCCGGCAAAACTCGCAACACGTAACTGGCAATGGAGTTGTTATAGGCCGTCACGGATGCTAAAAGCGCCAGCGTCTCTTCGGTCTGTTGAAACGTGCGTTCCAACGTGTAGTCGAGCGAGCTATCGGCCTTGGCAATCGCATCAGCGCGGGCTGAATCCGCCTCGACAACCGCCACGGCGTAGCTGGAAAGCGTCGTGTGAATAGCGGGAATCATGGCTCGCCTCCGACGCAACTCCCACGTATCCGATCCGGCCTGAAATGCGGCAACATCATAAAGTGCAAATCGCGGCACGCCCTGCGCCGTCAGCCATGTCGGCTCAGGTGTCTTGCCCACCAGATTCGTCAGCCGGAACTGCGATTCCAGCAGCCGGAGGTGTGCGTCGATCGTGTCGGCCTTGGCAGCCAGTCGGGCCGCCTCCAGACGCACGCTTTGGCTGACTTGAATCTCGTCGAGCAATTGCGACTGTTGGTCCAATACTTGAAACTCGGCCGCCCGTTGCCTGCTCAGCCAGAAGGCCTCGACCAGTGCCTGGCGGTTGATCTCATGGCCCAGGCCCAGATAGTCGGCCAAGCCAATGGCCCGACCGGCATCCGCAGGCAGATTGCGGTCCCAATGCAACGTCTCGACCAGATGCTTGGCCCGATCTGTGGGTGAAGCCGACACCAAGGCCGGATATAGCCCGCTTGTCGCGACCGGCTTGTGAGTAGTTCGCGCCGGCGGCGTCCACTGTCCCTGCGGCTGCGGCAAATCAAGCGGCTGGTTGGGTGCATGTACCGGAACTACAGGACGCGTCGGCATCACGTTCGTCTTGGGTTTATCTGTTCGTGGCGGCGCGTTATTGTCGGTTTTCTTGACAGGGTTATCGGTTTTCTCGACGGGACCACTATCGGCTGGTACACCATTGAGCAGCAATCCATTGTGTATCGCAGGTTTGTTTTGCGGATTGAGCCGCATCGGCTCCCGTCCCGCCGGTTCGAGACGTTGCGGCGGTCGAATTGAATTATCTGCCGCGGCGGGCGTCTGGGCCCCGGGCTCGTCGTTCTTATGTCCGCCCGTTCGTGGTGGCGCCCCAGTTCGTGGTGGTGCCCCAGTTCGTGGTGGTGCCAGAGTCGGGCTGTGACTCGGCAGTCGCCCGTTCGGAAGTCTACTGTCCAACGGTCGGGTAGCCGAGGCAGGCAGTGTTCTGGGGTCATAATGCGTTGCACCGCCGTGCTTGGTTTCAATCAACATAGAGACCAACGCCGGGCCGCTTATCGGTTGAGCCAGCGAGGTCACGGCATATTCCACGATCTCGTGGTTGTAGTTGCAAACCGAGTTTACTATCGCGAGATGTTGACGGCTAAGTCGGGCCATGCGTGAAACTACTGCTTCAAGACCCTCACGTCCGGCGTCATAATCGGCCGTTGCGACCTGCAGCGATTTTTCGGCGGCCGCAATCGCCCTTGCCCGTGCGTCGATCGCCTTGCAGTGGATTGGCAAGGCCCGGTCGATCAATCTCAAGCGAGGCGGGGCCGGTCTGGCCGAAAAAAGCTCGGCGAAACGTGTACGATAAGCTCCCACGTGCGGAATATCGACTGGCAGCGGCAGGCTATCGCCCACGCCCAACATGGCCGCCTCGGCCAAAGAGTGCTGCGCGGTAAGCGCCTCG
>CAZISU010000494.1:0-5283 GCA_964541935.1 uncultured Planctomycetaceae bacterium
GACCGGTATCATCGCCAGACCCGCTAGGAGCCTAACCCCAAGCTCTTCGAATGGCCGGATTGGCCCTGCTTGGCTCATAAACGGCGGGTTTGTTCCCCGATACTGATTGAGAACCCGCGTCTCCCAGGCGGGATTCTTATATATATTGAATACCACAGAAATTCACCGCTCAAGAGACCGTGAAAAAATGGACCGCGGCGTTAAAATCGCTCTGGCTGCATTGGTCTTCCTTGTGGGAACATCCTTCGCGTTTCTGTATCGGCGCCCCATGCCGGAGCGCACGGTTGACAAATCTGGCCCAGCTAGTCAACTTGTTCTGCGTGGCCCGCGCTGGAATGGTCCCCAACCAACCTACAAAACACGTTCGACTCCCACGGGAGCAAAAACCGAGTTGCCCAGCGTCAATCCCAGACTGGCGGCCAGCGGCCATGACACATCAGCCCAGGGCAGTGCTCCGGTGACGGCTACGGTTTTGGCTCCTATCGATACAGGACAGCCCCCACCTCGTCTGGCTAAGGTATTCCCACGCCATGGAAATCCCGACGATTTGCGATGGGGAGCGGCAATTGGCCACCGTTTGCCCGTGAGCAATAATCGCCCCCCAGAGGGCCCTCGGATACATCGGGTGGTTGATGGCGACACACTCGATGATCTTGCCAAGCGGTTTCTTGGTGATGCGGCAAGAGCGGGCGAGATTTTCGACGCAAACCGGCACATTCTATCGGACCCAAATGCTTTGCCGATCGGAATCGAGCTTACGATTCCCTCGGGCCAATCTCCGCCCGTCGAGCCCGCGGGGATTCTGCCGGATAAACCGGTTGTGCCGGTTGTGCAGCCCGGCTAGTGGCTTATGGCCATTTTCTACGCACCATCGAAAGCATTAATGCACTGCATGTGAGTGTCTAATGTGAGCGTGTTTCGTAAAGTCCACCTGTTGCGTTGCTGTGGTGTTTTAACGCAACGTTTGCCAGCATCTTATGGGTTCGGTGGGGCATGTTGTGAAAATGCGTAACCCCGGTGCACTTCGAGGTTTACGTTGAGTTTACGGGAGCGTGTAGATACTTTGGCACTCCACTTGCTTTGCATAGGGTCGTGCCAGGCTCGATACCTTGACATTTTTAGCATGTTGAATCATGCTGTGGGGGTGGAAAGGTCTGTCCACGGCTGTTTATCTTATCGCGTTATTAGTCGCTTTTCACGCTATTCAACGGCACTTCAGTTTTACCGTCAACCAAACCGTCACTGTCGACGTTAGATATTCCAGCTTGCACACGACACGAACGATCAAGGCTTTAGAACAAACAATGCAGACCCCAACCGAATCAAATTTACCCACAGCTTTGCCATCGTCCCCAAATCGCAATATTTTAATAGGCCTTGCGGTGTTGATGGTTCTCGTGGCCGCAACGTACTACCAGACCATAGGCCGTCTGGTTGGTATTTGGTACGACATCCCGGATTACGTTTACGGATTTTTTGTTATTCCCTTTTCGGCATTTCTGCTTTGGGACCGCCGCGACATGCTCAAGGACGTGAAGTTCAAGACGAGTTGGTGGTCGATAGCGTTTATTCTGCTTGGAATGCTGATGCGTTTTTACGGCAACTACAGATTCAATCAGGCTGTGGAAGCCTTTTCCATGATTCCAATTATCGTCGGCATCGTGCTTTTCGTTGCCGGCTGGCCGGCGATACGTTGGGCGTGGTCGGCGATAGTATTTTTGGTATTTATGATTCCGCTTCCGTCTTTCATTGCGAGTTCATTGGGCCAGGACCTTCAGAAGATTGGCACCAAGATCAGTGTTTTCACACTGCAAACGTTGGGCATGCCCGCGGTGGCCGAGGGCAACGTGATCGTATTGAGCAATGCCCGTCTGGGCGTAGTGGAAGCTTGCAGCGGCATCCGCATGTTGATGCTCTTTTTCGCGGCTTGTGTGGGGGCTGCATTTCTTCTTCGCTCACACGGTCTTTTGACGCGGATATTGCTCGTATTGAGTGCGATTCCGATCGCCGTGATAGCGAACGTGAGCCGAATTACGATAACGGCCATTTTATACGAGACCGTCGATCAAGAACTTGGAGACAAGATTTTCCACGATTTGGCCGGTTGGTTTATGATGCCGCTTGCCATTACGCTTTTGTGGCTTGAAACGGCACTGTTTTCCAAACTGTTTGTCGCGTCTGAACGCGAGGCGCCTCTGGCTATGGGGCCGATGCCTCTACCAGGAGCCCGCAGACGCGTTAATCCGTCGATTCCCGGCAAGGACAAGGAGGCCTGAGCCAACCTTTAGCGGGCGGCGGCCGGTGTAATCCGTTCCTCCGCCAGACACATCCCCAGCGGTTTCACCGCGAAATATCGCGAGACCCCGGCCCATTCGCGGCGGGTTTCGCACAAACTTAGGCCGAGATTTACCCACCCAGAATCTGAGGAAAGTTCATGTCAACAACTGAAGAAAGTCGCTTATCCGACAATTCCGCACCGGAACGAAACGGCTCCGCCTACGTGCAACCCGTTCCCGAACAAGCGGCCGAACAAGCGGTAAACGCCACCGTTTACCTGCACGCCTTGCGTCGGCATTGGCTTTTAGGACTGGTTCTAGGCGTAATTACGGCCGCACTTTTCGGAGTGGCTACATTCCTGTTGGTTCCAGCCAGTTTCACGCCGTTTGCTTTCATTAGAGTAGCCATGAGCCAGGAGAGCCTCGTCTACCAGAAAGACCACGCGAATATCCACGACTACGAGGTATTCAAGAACACGCAGTTGGGGTTAATCAAAAGCCCTTACGTCTTCATGGCTGCTCTTCGCAAACAGAAGATTGCCAACCTCGCCATCGTGAAGCAAGAGAACGATCCGATGACCTGGTTGGAGGATGAGCTGAGAGCCTCATACATCAACGATTCGGAAATCATGCGTGTTTCGATCACATCTGATAATCCCAAAGAGGCGACCGAACTGGTTAACGCGGTTGTGGACGCGTATATCGAAGAGGAGGTCAACGTGCGAGCTCTGGAACGCCGTTCGATGACCACTCAACTCGCACAGATCTACCACGGTAAGGAAAATGATCTTCGTTCCAAGCGGGCCAGCCTGATCAATCTGGCACAAAAGCTAAACGCCTCGAGTAGCGAGGCCGCGAAAGTTCAATCGACCGTCAATATTCAAGAGCTTTCAGCACTTCGTTCAGCGCTGCTTCGCATGCGACTGCAACTAGGCGAAGCGCAAGGAGCCGCGCAAGCAGGGCAAGCGATGCTCGAAAGGCTCGACGAGGCTCCGATCTCCGAGATCGAGTTGGAAAAACTCGTGCGAATGGACCCGGTTTGCAAAAAACACTCCGAGATGATCGCCATGTTGCGGCAAGCCGTTTCCCAGCAAGGCCAAATGGCCGTGCCGGGTGTGGGGAGATCGTCAGACAGGCTGGCGTTGCAGCTTGAAGGCCTGGAACAAGAATATGAAATCCGCGAAAACGAACTTCGAGAACTAATCAAAGGAACCAAGCGGGCTGAAATCACGGAAGAAATCGCTATCGCGCAAGTTCAAGAGACAATTCTCACCCAGCAGGAAAAAGTACTCTCGGCGCAGGTTGATGTGCAAAGAGAAAAAGTTAGTGAAATAGGTACGTCATCCGTCGATATCGAGATGATGACATCCGAAGTGAAGTCTCTGGAACTGACCCTCAACGAAATCAGTGCCCAGCGTGAAAAGCTTGAAGTCGAGTCACGCGCACGGCCACGAATCACTCTCCAACAGGGAGCGCAGGAGCCCGGAACTGTCGACAAACCCAAGCTGGCTTTGATCCTTTCCGGTATGGTTGGCATGGTCGGTTTTGCAATGCCCATCTGCGGTCTTGTATGGTGGGACACCCGAAAGCAGCGGGTTAATTCCACCGAAGACGTTGCCAGAGGACTCGGCCTTCCCGTCATCGGATCCGTACCTGTCATTCCGGGCAGGGCGATTCGCCGTCTCGGGTCATCCGGCAGTCAGGATCTTTACTGGAACGTGCGGCTGAGCGAATCCATTGACGGAATTGCGGCAAAGCTTCTTCGCAATGCCACGATTGACGGCAAACGAGTGGTGCTCATCACGAGTGCGGTTTCGGGCGAATGCAAAACGACTTTGGCAACGCAAATTGCCATGAGCCTTGCCCGCGCCGGACGCCGTACTGTTTTGGTAGACTTCGATCTGCGCAATCCGGCCATCGACCGTTCGTTCCAACTTCCTCTGTATCCAGGTGTAAGCGAATCGCTTTGCGGCGAGATTGTTGTTCGCGACGCCGTCGCCGAAACCGGCATGGATAATCTCTTCGTGTTGACCGCCGGGAACGCAACCCATCACGCTTTGCAGGCTTTGTCCAACGGCAAGGATGAACCGCTGTTCGCGGAACTAAAGAAAGACTACGAGTTTGTGATAGTCGACGGGAGTCCGATTTTACCTGTCGCGGATTCACGTTATCTCAGTCAGCACGTGGACACCGTTGTGCTTTCCGTTTTCCGGGACTTCAGCCGCATGCCTAAGGTTGTCGACGCTTGTGAAGTGCTTGAATCATTTGGCGTAACCGATCTTAATGCCGTGGTTACATGTTCGACTGAAGGCGGACGTGGAATAGACCGATCGATTGCGGCCGCAGAAGCTCTTTAGGATAGTCGTATCGACGGCTCCGGCTAACTGAAGACTGCCGGAGTCGTCGTTTTTTAACACCTCTTTCGCCGAAACAAACACCCTGGAATCCAGTAGACAGCAATGGGATCCGAACCGACTATTTTTCTGGTCGCGTGCATTGTCAGCCTAGGGCTAACGGCCTTGATTCGCGAAGTGGCACCGCGGATCGGCTTGACCGACAATCCCGACGGTCACAGAAAACTGCACGGGCGAGCTACACCGCTGGGTGGTGGCGTTGCCGTGTATTTAACGACTGCGATCATTCTCGGAACGCTCTGGTTAGTGCCTAGCAACTTGGAGCCTTCCGACAGCGAGAGCGTCGCGGCATCTCGTGCCGAACAGGTTGTTGAAACAGATGGGGTCGCTAAAGACGTTGTTGAAGATACCAAGACCGAATCTTCAAGAACAGCATACGAAAATAAAAACAGTCGTTGGCATTCGCAAAAAGACGTGCGTACCAAACTCAAAGACGACTGCCCTGTTTTGCCGGGCCTGTTGCTGGCCGGGCTTGTGATTGTAATTGTCGGATTGATCGATGATACCAGGGGACTTCCCGGTCGAGTGAAGCTTCTAGGGCAAATGGTAGCCGCCTCGATCCTTATCGCAAATGGGCTGTTGATAGAAAATAT
>CAZISU010000495.1:0-5281 GCA_964541935.1 uncultured Planctomycetaceae bacterium
GAACTATAGCCGAAAACAGTAATTCAGGAAACAATAGTTTTACGAGTTCTAAGTGATGTGATCTTGGGTCAACAGCCCCGTCACCTTCGTCGCGATCACGAGATGTTTCCGAGCACCACGACCGCGAAGCCAACTGCCAATCACAGTCTCCGACGATCCGTCGCCGTATACGGCTGCAGTGTCCAGTAGATTGATTCCTCGCTCGGCGGCCCGATCTAGCACGGCGAACGACGTTACGGTGTCGATCTCGCGACCAAACGTTACACAGCCCAAGCCGATTGAGCTGACACGCAGATCACTCTTGCCTAATCTTTGATATTGCAAAGGAAAAACCTCCGGTTTGTTTATCTTCGCCTCAGCCGTCCGGTTAGCAGAGAACATAATCGGACAGTGTAGATGTAGTATAGACTACCCGCGTTTCGATGACCAGACACCTAGTCGCCGAGACGCCAGCGGAATTGCCAGACCATCTCTGGAGGCGACTTCAGTGTCAGGCGACATGCGGGCAACAGCGACTAGGGTTTAGCATGTCGGCGACACGATGAAACTATCGCACAACGGGGCCAAAGCGGCAAGGAACCCGCCGTCGTCGATTCCGCCAAATACTCTGATGTCGCCGTCTGGCTGGCGATCCCAAAAGAACTGAACCTCAATCTGGTACTCCGTCCCTGATGGGCCAACCGCCGTCAGATAGTCATCGTGGTCAATCTTTGCAGCGAGTTCGCTGCAGGTCAACCTGCGATAATCTTCTAGTTTCTCGGCCAACAGCGTTTGAGCTTCTTGCTTGCTCATAGTGATGTTCAGCCTGTGTGGGGGCTTTGGGACTCCCAAGCATACTTCTGCCCACGTGATTGCAAGACCAGCGTTGTGTCGTTCGCGTAGCGTATCAATGATTTTCTGTTTATCATGTTGCTGTGGCTTGGCATTCAGTTGGACATTCCGGCAGTCAATTCCCGCAGCCTCCATCGCATCCTTCCAGCTGTCGAAATGGTGTATTGCAGCCCGGTAGAGTTTGTTGTCGCGATGCATATTATGCTTGGCCGAGAGATTATAGTGATCCCACCGCCGATCGTTGATGCCCATCCCGAATAGGCGGTTTCATTCACTGAAAAACAGCGTATTCGAGGGGAACCTACGCGCCAGCGAGCCGATTGATGCAAGAAACCCCCTTGGATACACCACATCGGAGGCGAACAAGCGGGCAACGGGCAAATAAGCCTTGGAAATCATTACAATCTATAGACGTTGGGGGGCACGATGTTAAAATGGGGGGTGATTCAAGCCTGGAACGGTTCCAGGCTCAACCCAAATGGGAAATCCCGGTCAAAACAACAACTTACCGAACCGCCTTGCGGTGTTCGCTTGGGAATAAAAGTTTCTGCGCCAAAAGAAAGGTTTATAGTGAGAAGAAATCGTGTCGCAACATGCATTTTGGTTCTTTTTGCCTTGCTGTCAGTTTTTGCAACAGTGTCCCGAGCAACTGAGTCCCGGGCAGCTGAGTCGGGTCGCATTAGCGTTGTCAGATTCGGAGTGGTGCCAAACGACGGGAAAGATGATAGGCAGGCCATTCAGGAATGTATTATTGCCGCTACGAAGGCACACAAAACCTGCTTTATTGCAGCCGGGGAATATGTTATCGATGGCGATTTGTGGGTCCAAAGCAATACAAGAATTCAGGGTGAAGGTGACAAAACGGTCCTGAATTTCAGCAAGGGTTTTCTGCGGGCACTCAAAAACGGCAGTACGAAGTTTCACTACGCACGTAATTATATCAACGAGATCATCCCGGGCGCGATTCGATGCACGCTGTCCCAAACCGCAAAGAAAGGGACCGACAAGCTGGCCGTAGACAATACAAAGGGCTTCGCGGCCGGCGATTACATCTTCACCTTCAACAACAGGAAAGATACCTGGGCCATTCTCGAAGACCGGAAACAGGAAGACAAATGGAATGGCTCAAAGGGCGGGATGGCACGATCCGAGATTTTTCAGATTGCCGACATCAAAGGAAACACCATCGTTCTAGACAAGCCCACGCGGTTTGAAATGCCCAAAGGTTCGCCGGTGACCAGGCACCCCGGATCGCGTGATATCAGTATCGACAGTTTAAAGATAGTCAACAACGTTGCACCATACGGAGCAATCTTTTTCGAGCAGCCGTTTGAAGTGAAGCTGACTAATCTCACGGTAGAAGGTAATGGCGGTATTTGGCTGGTGAACCATCCCTACAGGTGCCTGGTGAAGAATTGTCGCGTCAAGTCCACGAAAACCAGGGCCATTTCGGTCCAGCACTTCGCAGTTGAGAATTCCGTGCTCAATAACGAGGTGGATTATACGACAGGAGGGGATTGTGCGATTCTCGTGATGATGTCGTCGTATGACAACGAGATCGCGCACAACAATGTTCGTGGCCACGGAAAAAAACCGTCAAACGAAGGCGGGATTTACATCCATGCGACAAGCTATGACAACAAGGTTCATCATAACCATATGTCCGGGACGACAGCCCCGATAGGCGCGTTCTATGCCGCGTTTGACAACCAGTTCTACAACAACACTGGCGAGAACAATAGCGAGGGGCTTACGGGTTGGTACGCCGGTCCGAATACTTTTACCGACAACAGCTTTATAATCAAGAGCCATCGCCCCGGGCCAAGGATGGGAGCTTATATCTACGGATCGCGAGGCATGGTACTCAATCGCAATAGCTTTTCCGGGCCGCTGGTATTTGGCGTGCAGATCGGGGCCTCCACCAGCACGAAACTACAACAAAACCATATTGACTCGACGAGACAAGGGAAGGGGTATAAGCGGGTCGAGATAGACGGGAAATGAAAGCTGTGGTTCTTCGTGGAATCTAGTGGGTGATTAAGATGATCGCGATGCCGACTTGCCGCGGTTGGGCTAACATGTAGTTCATCATTTTCAACTCGATACCCACGTTCTGTCCTCTATCCTCTTAATCACCCACCCCCAACCGCGAGAGCTCGCGAGCGAGCTCCCGTTCACCCGATGCACCCTTATCACGCGAGCGCCTATACGCACGTAGACAGGAAAGAGCAGATTAACGCCATTCACTCATTGCCGACACCGGGTGATAGTGTGGTTTGCAGGATGAAGGCATCTCAGTAAGCTGAATCGTACGCGGATGGGAATCTAGTCCCGAAAAACGGCGGTTCTCCGGTGTGTCTCACACCTCACGGGTTTCTGGCACATTGCGACTTTCGAATGACGCGACTTCAATCCACCTTGGTTAGATCGAGGAAGATGATGGTCGAAGGATTGCCAACCGGGGAGTAATGGCCGGTAAAGTTGAGGCCGCCGGTCTCACGATTCACCTGGAAGACGGTAATGTTGTCACAGCGTTGATTGCAGCAATAGAGGAAACGGCCAGTAGGGTCGAAGTTGAAGCTGCGCGGATAGTTTCCTCTAGTCCATTCTTCTCCCGTAAACGTCAGGTCACCGTTTGGGCCAACGGAAAAGATCGCTATGCTGTCGTGTAGACGGTTGCCCGCATAGACGAATTTTCCATCGAATGAAACTAAGATCCCAGAGCAGAAATTACTGCCGGCAAACCCAGGCGGTAGGGTAGAGACCGTTTGGCGCGAGGTCAACCGCCCCGCTTTGGCATCGTAGTCAAACAACACGATTGTCGAGGCTTCTTCCTGAATGGAGTAGAACCAACGGCCATTGGGGTGAAAGTGGAAATGCCGCGGCCCGTCTCCAGCGGGCAGCGAGACTACATGCGATTCATTCGGGCTCAGCCTGCCTGTCTGCTCGTCGAACTTCCAAACGAAAATTTTATCCAAGCCCAAGTCGGTATGCAGCACAAAGCGTCCAGCAGGGTCGGCCTGAATCATGTGCGCGTGAGTCCGATCATGTCCACTGAAGGCAAAGCTGCCCGGCGGAGCATTGGTTGCCTTGGTGGGGCCAATCTTGCCGGCATCGCTCTTGATGTCCGTAGCATTGCCCAACCGGCCGTCGGGCAGAATTGGCAGCACAGCTACTGAGCCGCTAAAATAATTGGCTACCAACATGAACCGCTCTGACGGATGCATACTTAAATAGGTCGGGCCGGCGCCGCCGGAGCGGACGGTGTTGAGCAAAGTCAAATGCCCGTCTGCCCGGTCGATGGAGAAGGCGCTGACCGTGCCTTCCTTGTCCTTCCCCACGCGAGCCGTCTCATTGGTGGAATACAGTCGGGTTCCCGCCATATTCAAAGCCAGGCAGTCAGGGCTTGTTCCCATCTCGTGAATGCCGGCAGGCATCATCGTCCCGGTGGCGCGATTCACCTGAAAAAGGTGTATGCCGCGACCGTTGCCGGGCGGGAGATCCACCTGAGTTGGCAACATATTACGAAGCGGAGAACTAAAGGTACTGACATAGGCGATAAGTGGCCCGCTGTCTTCATTCGATTGCGAGTAGAGCATACCGGCGATTAGCGGGGTTGTCCCCGTCAGTGCAACGGAATTTCTTAGAAACGAACGCCTGGAACAGTCGAAGTGAGTCATGGCAAAAAACAGCCTGTCAGGTCAATTGGTGTCATTTATCGAGGAGAACTGGCCAGCCGTGATCATGTTGATACCAGCCATTTTGTGATTGATATATTGATTATTGCGTAGCATGGATCGTTTTTCAAGCGGTTGTTGTTTTTTTGGCGTGATCGGGTGATCAGATTCGACCTGTTACTGCTTGTAAAGCGTATCCAACTGTCCTAGCATGTGTTCGGGATCGTATTTACGCCGCCGTTGTTCGAGTATTTCCTGGGCCTTGAGGAACTGTTCAAGGGATATGATTCCCTCGAATGCTTCCGGAGTTCGGACCCATTTGTCGGGTGGATTGATATGACAAGGCGTCTTCAGCTTCTGGGTTGTCCGATTGTAGAGCAGGGTTCCGACGTAGGTCTCGTTTTTCAGTCTGGCCATTACCGATCCGGCGCCCCAGCGGCGACCGCCGGGCGACGGGATGCTTTCAGCGTTAAGTTGCTCGGCGATGCGAAATTCCGAATAGCCCAGTTCCACAAACTCCTGGAAGATGCGTTGCACAACCTTGGCCTCGGACGAATCGCCGCCAACCAGCGTCACCCGCTGATTCTGGATTCCTTTTCGTTGCCCCCGCTTCAGAGTGTGCAGAGGTTCGCGTTTCTCGTCCAACAGCAGCCGCTGCATGCCGTACGGCGGTGACCCACCGGCCCAATACCCCTGCTCCGCGATTTTCACACAGCCTCGCCAAACCTTGTCGCTAAGCTCCTTGCTGTATTGCGCAGCCCGAAAT
This sequence comes from uncultured Planctomycetaceae bacterium, assembly GCA_964541935.1. Lineage (GTDB taxonomy): Bacteria > Planctomycetota > Planctomycetia > Pirellulales > Thermoguttaceae > JAFGTN01. Next base: position 5,275 of record CAZISU010000495.1, read on the forward strand.
CGCTCGA
>CAZISU010000496.1:0-5252 GCA_964541935.1 uncultured Planctomycetaceae bacterium
GGGGCCGAGCGGGCCAACGTTCAGCCGCACTCCGGGGCGCAGGCCAACACGGCCGTGTACATGGCGGCGTTGGAGCCGGGCGATACGGTGCTGGGTCTGGACCTGGCCCACGGCGGGCACTTGACGCACGGCATGCGGCTTAACGTTTCCGGCAAGTTGTATAATTTTCTCAGCTACGGCGTGCGGAAAGATACGAATCGCATCGACTTCGACCAGGTGGCGGCCCTGGCCCGCGAGCATAAGCCGAAGATGATCGTGGCTGGCGCCAGTGCCTATCCGCGCGAGATCCCGCACGGGAAGTTCGCCGAGATCGCCAAGGAGTGCGGGGCCAAGCTGTTTGTGGACATGGCCCATTACGCGGGCCTGGTGGCCGCCAAGTTGCACGACGACCCCGTGCCGGTGGCCGACTACGTTTCCACCACCACGCACAAAACACTACGCGGCCCGCGGGGCGGCATGATCCTTTGCAAGGCCAAGTACATCAAGGATATCAACCGGGCCGTGTTCCCCGGCCAACAGGGCGGTCCCTTGATGCACGTCATCGCCGGCAAGGCGGCCTGCCTGGGCGAGGCGTTGCGGCCGGAGTTCAAGACCTACTGCCAGGCGATTCTAGACAACGCCCAAACCCTGGCCGAGTCGCTCATGGCCGGCGGGCTGGAGTTGGTCAGCGGCGGAACCGACAACCATCTGATTCTGGCCGACGTGACGGCCATCGGGCCATCGGGCGCCGAGGCCGAAGCCGTGTTGGACCGTTGCGGGATTACGGTCAATAAAAACATGATCCCCTTCGACAAACGCAAGCCCATGGACCCGTCGGGCGTGCGTATTGGCACCGCCGCACTGACCACGCGTGGGATGGGCACCGAGGAGATGAGCAAGATCGGCGGGTGGATCGTTTCGGCGTTGAAGAACCCGGAAGATGAGAAGCTGGTTGCGGGGATTCGCGCGGAGGTTTTGGAGCTTTGCGAGGCGTTTGCGGTGCCAAGTGATAGGGTGGTTGAGTAAATAGGTTGGCAGATAATCACGTAGGGTGTGTGCTTGCACGCACCAGCACGGACTGGAGCGTATATATGCCGGAAATCAGCAGGTTCTTCGGAATAGTAATCGCTATGTATTACGACGATCATGCGCCTCCGCATTTCCATGCTATTTATGGTTCCGAAAAAGCCGAAATACGCATTGATCCAATCGGTGTTCTCAAAGGACGCCTGTCGCCTCGCGCTCTATCGCTCGTAATGGAATGGGTCGCTTTGCATCAAGCTGAACTGCTTGAGGATTGGAAACTGCGGGCGGCTGGGAAGGCGCCCCATAAAATCGAACCGCTTCGATAGAGATGAAAACATGAATAAATCATGCGCAACGGTAACAGACGTAAGAGTCCTTGAAAGATACTGCGTCGAGTTGAAATTCTCCGACGGCGTTCAAGGAGTCGTGGACCTATCCAACCGGATCGTCGGGCGCGGTGGCGTTTTTGCGGCTCTTGAAGATTTACAATTCTTCCGAAAGGCAAGTGTTGAAAAGGAACTAGGAACAATCGTCTGGCCCAACGGCGCCGACTTCTGTCCGGATCTCCTTTACCGCTGGGTCAAGGGAGATCCCGTTCAACGTCCGGAGTCGGAAACCATCGCGTCACAATGAGAGTATTTCGGGAGAATTTTCATTACCCCGCACTTGACGAGGGCATCAGCGTCGAGGGACTCTTGGCCGGAAGACGGTCGGCTGAATCCGCGGCATCGCTTGCGAAGTGGAGGCAGGCAAGGCAATAGTATCACAGCAGACAAAGCTAGGAATTGCAGATGAAAGCGATGCGGCCACAATGTTTTCTCAGCGTGTTTATGGTTCTATTGTTCGCATCGGCCGCTTTTGGTGACGGCTGTTACATTCCCGAACGAGCCGTGCGGAAAATCCCTAAAATTCCCGCGCAACGTGCGGTGCTGTCTTGGAAAGACGGAGTAGAGACTCTCGTTATATCGTCTGCGCTTGATTCGGAAGCCCAGAAACTGGGTTGGATCATTCCGCTTCCATCCGTGCCGAAAACGCTCGAGAAAGAAAGCCCGGGCGGACTGAAGACTCTCGATTTTTGCATTCAGCCGGACATTACGCATGATCTTTCTCAAGGTCTCAAGGCGTCAATCTACGCCGTGTTTATTGCGAACCTGCTGATGGCAACATTTCTGTTCAAGCGAAAGTCGTTCGTTAGTGTGACGGTGTTTGTGTTCATCTTTTTCGTTTTGTTGCCTGCCTTGTTACTTCCGGCTTCGGCTGGTGCCAGAGGGGCCACGCAGGCGGCGAATGTGCAGGTTGAGAAGACGGTCGTCGTCGGTTCATATGACATTAGCGTATTGAGATCCTCGAAACCCGATGAACTGAATGCTTGGTTGGGCGAAAATGGATTTTCTTCGCTGCCGGAAGAGGCCGACAAAACGATTGCCGATTATATTTCGAAGGGTTGGGTATTCGCGGCTATTCAGCTTACTCGCACCGAATCGGGAAGCAACGCGCCGCATCCGATCAAGATGGTTTTTGAGAGCGAAGAGGCGGTGTATCCGCTGAAGCTCACGGCAGTTGCCGGGGGAAGCCCGCAATTCGAGATTTTTGCGATTGGCGATGGTACCGCCTCGTGCAAATTGCTGGAAGAAACGTTCTGCGACAAATTCTCGAGGATCGATCGCGATGCAGAAGACGCTAAAGATGGTTACGAAACAAAAATGTATTATTCAGGCACAACTTCGGACCTGCGGATCGGTCATCCCGCAATCTGTTCGTTGATGTGGGACGGTTGTGTTCTGACTAAGTATGCGGGGACGATGCGTAGCGAAGACATGACCTGCGATATGCGATTCATTTGGAAACCATTCATGCCTTTCCGACAGCATTTCTATACGTTAAGAGGCGCTCGGACTTCCGCCGAGATTATTTTTGTATTGCTTGCGGGAGGCTGGAGCTTCTTCTCGATGATTGCGTGCTACAAACGGATCATGCAGCCCCGTGGTCTGATGTGGTATATTGCCAAGGTGATTCTTCCGGCATTTTTGGTATTCGCTGTTGGAGCGGTAGTATTATTCTCATGCTTGCCACAACTCAGCGCCTCGGAAGTGCAGACTTCGCGGGGCTTTCGAGGGTGGTATAATTCCCAGTATGACTTGCGGAACGATATAGATTCCTTGCTCAAGGATCGTCAGGATATTCTTCAAGGCACAGAGGGTGAGATTGCCGACTATCTTCTGAAAGCTCTTCCCGAATACAGGGGAAGCGATCAGGAACAGATAGAAACGATCACCGGCGCTGAACTCCATGAAGAAGACAGCCCCGGCAACTTCACGGTTGAGAAACTGCAGGACAAGGTTTTGATTCGGGTGTATGACCGGATTGGCATGGTTCTGGTTACCGAGTATCCGATATCCGCGGGCTGAAACAGTTTGAAAACAAGAAGGTCTTTCATGAAACGGGCGATTTTTTGAAAGTTACGTCATTGGGGAGCGGAAGCCAGGGTACATGACGCATCTCGCCTCGCTTGCGCTTCGGGTTAGTATTTGACGGCAAAGCAACTTTCTACTGGGTGAGGCTGCGGATGTACTCGACTTCCTGCGTGCGGTATGGGGTTCCGTCGCGGCGGAAGATGTCGTGGAACCAGAGGTTGGGCTCTGACGTGTATTTTTTTTGCCAAGAGTCCCAGGGGTAGATGGTTTGTGATTTGCCGTCGACGAATCCCCAGTTGTAGGCGCCGATGCCCTACTGCTTGAGGTAGCCGAGGTTGGGGTTGAAATTGCTGTCGTTGCCGCGGGCCATGTACTCGGTGCAAAGCAAGGGTCGTTTGTATTGGCGTAGGCTTTTAACGGCATTCTTGAGGGCGGCAAGATTGCCGTAACTGTGGAAGCTGATAACGTCGGATTGATACAACTGCACGCGCGGGATCGGTGCGAGTCGAGCGTGGTCGGCCCATGAGCTGTGCCAGACGCCCGAGGTCAAGGGCTGGGTGGGCTTGGCTGCGCGTGCCCAGGCGAAGGTTTTTTCTAAGAGCGGCAGCACCAGTTCGGCTTTGTTTTCGGGCTCCAGCTTGCCGTAGGAATTGTTGTTGGTGTTGTCCGGCTCGTTCCAGACGTCCCAGGCCACGATGCGGGGGTCGTTGCGGAAATGGCCCACGATGCCGGTCACGTACTCGCGGAGCGTTTTTTCGTGTTTCGATGCGTTGCGGAGGACCTCGGTGCTCGGGCTTTGGAGCCAGCGGGAGTTGTGCACGTGCGGGGTGGGCGGTTGCTGCTTGCCGAGTTTGGGGTTGGGATCCCAAACGGAATCGAAGATCACGAACATGACCTTGATGCCGTGCTTGTCGGCGATTTCGAGGAACTTATCCATGCGGGCGAGGTAGCCCTGGGCGTCTTGCTGCCAGAGCAGATCGTGCAGATAAACGCGCACGGAATTGAAGCCCAAGGATTGGGCCCAGCCGAGTTCGCGGTCGATTGTTTTGGGATCGAAGGTATCGGCCTGCCACATTTCGAGCTGGTTCATGGCCGTGCTGGGGTTGAAGTTGCAGCCGACCAGCCAGCCGTGTTCGCGGTGCCAGGCGGCGGCCTTGTCTGCGGACCAGCGGGCGTCGGCCGCGAAAGACAGCGAACAGGTTATCAAGAGTAAAGAAACTATGAGCGGTATTTGAAAACGGCAAGACATGGTTTTTCTCCGATTGCATATTTTTATAAGACAATTCAGTTTAACATTGCCCATGCGTCGATTCCACCCCCTATGGGCCGTATTAGAAAAGGCTCAATACTTGACAAATCCGGTTTTCCTGGTATTCTATGTGCATTCTCACCTTATTAAGCGGTCGATTGTTGAATCGCCAAGCTCCCATTTTTTAATCCACGAAAGGACCGTCCCGCCATGAAATGTATTTGTGCCACGATTGCCTCTATGATTCTTTGCTGTGCTATTGCTCCGGTGTCGGCTGCTGAAGTTGATACGCCGTTTAACGGCAAGGATCTTAGCGGCTGGAAGTTTAAGAAGCCGACGAAGCGGAGCAAATGGACCGTGGGTGTTGCCGAGGTGTCGAAGGACAACCCCAAGCTGTTGGATGTAAAAAAAGGGACAGGTCAGCTCGTTAACGACCTGCCGGTGGCCAAGCATCGCGCGTCGGTCGATATTTATAGCGAGTATACGCATGGCGACGCCGTGATCGAGCTGGAGGTGATGGTTCCCAAAGGTTCGAACTCGGGCATATACGTGCACGGCGAGTATGAGATTCAGGTGCTGGACAG
>CAZISU010000497.1:0-5251 GCA_964541935.1 uncultured Planctomycetaceae bacterium
AATCGCCGGGTTACAACCCGGCCTACGACATGGAACTCCTGCCAAGCTGGCGGGTCTCAAATATCTTCTAGATCCTCTGGGTCTTCCAGATCTTCGCCGTAGCCGGGGGGGAAGGGGTTGTAGGTGCTGCTGTCTAGGGCGCCGGGCTTGAGAAGATCTTCGGCGTAGCCTGGTGGGAAGGGGTTGTGGGGTGATTTTCGCTTGGGGGCGTTGGGCTTGTCATCTGCGCGTTTGGCGGGCTCGGTTTCGGGCCGTTTTGGGGTTTTGCCGAGTTCTGCGGCCAAGAACTGTTCGAGCTCGGATTCGCCGCCGAATTGCCCGATCCAGTAGTCCACGTCTTCCTCCAGCAGCGGGACGGGGGGCTTGGCTTCGACCTTTTTCGTTTTTATGGCGGCTTGCCTGGCCTGTCGACGCTGTAGCACGCCTTGATACCAGATGTCGCTGTCGATAGGGATCGCGCGGCGGCGGCGCGCGGCGCGTTGGATGCGGTGGTCGCTAGAGACGACCGTCAGGTTCCTGGGCGCGGACTCATGCTCGATCAGTTCTTCGATGAGGCTGTCGGCGTCGGGATAGCAAGAGGCGAAACGCACGGTCAGACCCCGATGGGCCACAATTCGCGGCAGACCGGAGGGGGCGTTCTTAGCGTCGAAGACCACAGTTGTGCGGCCGACATCGCGCGTGGCTAGCGACTCGGCCAGGAAATTCAACAACGCCAGACGGGCTCGTTCCAAGCTGCCCGGGCCCACGCCGCGGCCCATGATGCCGACGGCGCTGATTAGATTGTAGCCGTCGATCAGAATTGACATGTGCGATAAAGGTGTGGCAAGGGTGCCATGGTCCACGCTTGCGTGGCCATGAGTGGTCGATCGGTGCCATTGTGGTTGCAGTGGTGCCGTTGGTTGCAATCGCCGCCGACATGCCCACGGCAAGCGTGGGCATGGCACCCGGCCGCGAACGTTTGTGATTATTCCGTCGTGCGGTTCTTGAACCGCTCGGAGTCTTGCCGTTCTTCGCCGATCATTTCGGCGATGGTCTGGGCGGCTCCTTCGATGTCGATCATTTCGGCTTCGGAATCCCAACGCCATTTGATCTCCAGCTTGCCTTCCTTGAGTCCGCGCGGGCCCAGTACGATTCGCAGGGGGATGCCGATCAGGTCGGCGTCTTTGAACTTTACGCCTGCGCGGGCGTCGCGGTTGTCGATGAGCACGTCGACGCCGGCGGCCGTGAGTTCGTCATTGAGCTTGTCGGTAAGCTGCATGGTCTGGTCGTCGTCGACCTTCATGGGCACCAACAGGACCTCGTAGGGTGCCAGGGCCACGGGCCAGATGATGCCGAACTTGTCGTGATTATTTTCGATCAGGCCGGCCACGATGCGGTTGATGCCGATGCCGTAGCAGCCCATGATAACGGGGTTGAGTTGCTCTTTGTCGTCGAGGAAGCGGGCCGAGAGCGACTCGGAATATTTGGTGCCCAGTTTGAAGACATGGCCCACCTCGATGGCGTTTTTGAGTTGCATCTTTTGGCCGCAGCGGGGGCAAGGATCGCCGGCGTCGACGTTGCGGAGGTCGGCGTAGTGATCGGCGGCGATGGTGCAGTCGCGGTCAAGGTTGACGCCCGTGGTGTGGGTGTCGGCCTTGTTGGCGCCGGTGATGGCGTTGCGAACTTCGAGCAAATCGCGGTCGGCCCAGATGGGCACTTCCTGGGCAAGACCAAGCGGGCCGGCGAATCCGACCGGCGCGCCGGTTACCTTTTGGATCACCTCGGGATCGGCCAGTGCGAGTCGCTGGGCGCCCGTGGCGCGGCGGATCTTGCCTTCGTTGGCTTCGCGGTCGCCGCGTAAGAGAACGACCAGCGGCTTTTCGTCGGCCATGTAGACGAGCGTTTTGATCATTTTCCGGGGCTTGCAGCCGAGCAGTTCGCACACTTGGGCGATAGTGCCCACGTCGGGGGTGTCGAGGTCATGCAATTCTTTAAGGGGCACGTCGGGCATTTGGTAGCCACGCTGCCCCACTTCGGCCCGTTCCAGGTTGGCCGCATACGAGCAGGCCGGGCAATAGGCTACGGAGTCTTCGCCGTTATCGGCCGGGATCATGAACTCGTGGCTGGCGTCGCCGCCGATGGGTCCGCTTTCGGCCTCGACCGGCAGGTACTCGATGCCGCAGCGGTCGAAGATCTTGCAATATGCGGCGTACATCTTGTCGTAGCTGGCATCGAGCGATTCGACCGAGGCGTTGAAGCTGTAGGCGTCTTTCATGAGGAACTCGCTGGTGCGCATCACGCCAAAGCGGGGGCGTTCCTCGTTACGGAATTTGTTTTGAATCTGGTAGAGGATGACCGGCATCTGGCGGTAGCTGGAGATGTGCCGCGAGATGAGATCGGTGATGACCTCTTCGTGCGTGGGTCCGAGGGCCATTTGCACCTTGCGGTTTTGGCGTCGCACGGTGAGTTGGATGAGCACGTCGCCGAAGGCCTCGACGCGGCCGGTCTGTTCCCACAGCGAGATGGGCGTGAGGGCGGGCATTAAGAGTTCGACGGCTCCGGCGGCGTCCATCTCCTGGCGGACGATGCGTTCGGCTTTGCGCAGTGCCCGCAAGCCCAAGGGCAGATAGGTATAGGCGCCGGCCATAACCTGCGAGATCAGCCCGGCGCGGAGCATGAGGACATGACTTGGAATCTCGGCCCCTTCGGGCGTTTCCTTCATGGTGGGGATAAGCGATTGAGTCCAGCGCATGGTTTGTGGTGCCAAGTTTATGTGTTTGTGATAATTGAAGTGTGCGGGCAAAAGCCGAATTGGGCATTTTATCCCATGGCGGGGGGGTAGGCAAGAGGAGATGGATTCAGACTAACCGCCCTAAACTCAATTTAATTAATTGACAATCCAAGGCTTATTCGCAAAAATGGTCTTATTGCTCTCAGCTATGGGGGGGGCATGGTTGTGGGATCAATTTTCACGAAACGATAGGATAAATAATATGAAAAATGCCGTATCACACTCCGACAGCGTTACGCTACGAAGCAGTTTTGAGAAGCTTTGTTTGTCATGTGTTGTGTTTGCACTTGCCGTTTCAAATGCACATGACCTGTTCGGGCAGGCCTTGGATTCAATTCAAGGACGGTGGAAAATCGTTGCACATACGAATTTCGGCATGTCATCATCGCGACTGGGGAGAACTGAGTGTATTATTTCTGGACAAAAATTAGAAATAATCGATCGAATGGGAACTAAACTCGATTTAGTGGCCCTTTATCACATCGGGGTGAAAAAGGGCTCTCCGACCCAAATCAACCTAATACCACGCCCAAGACCACCGAGGCAAGGCAGGCCATTGTCTGCAGCCGAACAAAAGCATGCCGAGGGCGGGTTCCCGGGTATTTGTCAATGGAAGGACGGTTTCTTGGAAATCTACTACCCACCGGATTCGACAGATGCTCGTCTGAAAAAGATGCCACCAGACGGCGGTGATCAAGGAAAATTCATTCGCATGAAACGCATAGGAAGCGTTGAGGGACACGGAGGAAAAGTAGAAAAGAAAGGCAAAACTTCTTCCGATAGTTCGCAGGCAAAGGACGCCTCCAAAGCTGACGCCACATCATCCTCTGGAAGCCCGGCAATGAGCGAAGTGAACTCGATGAAGAAAAAATTTGACGAACTTGTGCATTCAATTGCTTTAAAGGATATGACTATCAAATCCCTTGAAGCAGAGGTGAAACGCTTAAGGAAAGAAAACGAGCGTCTTGAAAATGAATTGACCAAGGCTCGCAAAGAGGAACCCGTACTGTAAACGCAAGACGTATCCCATTGATTTTTCGGTCTTTGCGTCTTCGCGGCTTTGCGTGAGTCTACTTGGGAGGCTCATGATCTCACGCAAAGGCACAAAGCCGCAAAGTTATTATATTTCAGGAACCGTCGGAAGTACGGGTTCCTCTTCTCTGTTCGTCGATGAATGATTCTCTGCTTTATGTCCACTCAATCTTCCACTAAATTATCCCAAGCACCAAATGAAAAGGGAACCGATGCGCCGAGATGGACATCGGTTCCCTTGAGTTTTTAGCGACTTTATGATTTCGCCGCGGTTTACATTCCGCCGCCTCCGGCCATGGCCGGCACCATGCCGAGGACCTTGAGGATGCCTTTTTGCAGAGTGACGCGAGTGCGTGAGCCGTTGGGGATGGCGGTGCCGACTACGGTGATGTGGTCGTCACTGCCGGCGGTTTCCAGTGCCGAGGCGATGGAAGACGCGGCGATTTTCACGGTGAAGTCTTCGGCCAGATCGCCGACCAGTTTGGCAATCGGGGTGGCCGCGAGCGACATCCGCATGTAGGGCACTTCGCTGTCGGCCTCGGCCTTGGAGCGGTCGATGGCCCCTTTGAGCTTCTCCAACACATCGGCGCCGAAGCCGATGTAGACTTGCTTGGGGCCGACGCCTATGACCAGGTTCACCTCTTCGCCGATAATGCCCACGAGTTGCTCGCGATGTTCGATACTCTCATCGTCGGGCAGGGGGAAAGCGACCGTGTGAAACTTGACGCCGTTGTGTTCGGCCGCGTCGAGCTTGAGCAGTTTGGCGGTTTCGGGCTGTTCGGTCTCGATGATTTTTGCAACTTCGCGAAGGATCTTATCGACCGCAGCGCCGTCGGCCACGTTGGCACCGGCGATCAACGTCGACTTGGCCGGGGCCAGCTTGGCGGCAAACCCCATGTCGACCTTGCCCGTGGCCAGAGTGTCCTCGAAGATTTTCATGATATCGCCAACCAATTGCTTGGCCTTGCCCGCTTCTTCGTCGGAAAGTTCCTGTTCGTCGATGGTGCTTGCGAGCAGGGTGCGATAGGTGACGAGGTTGTTTTTCAACTGATCTTGTTGGATCTTGTCGAGCGCGGAGACGGTGCAAGCGGTGACCGTGGCGTCGGTTTGGTAGAAACCGCCGAAGGCCGTCTTGCCTTTGGACGTGGCGGCGGCCATGCGCTTGGCAGTTTCGGTGCCGGCTACGGCCGTCTGTTCTATGTCGAGATGGGCCTGACCGGTCTTCTCGTCGACGCTCAGCCCGAGCATGACGGTGTCGAGTTCGGCGAGCACTTTGGAAGTTTGCTGGATGGAATCCTGCGCCATTTTCATGCGCAGGGCGTAATCATCGTCGCTCTCGCCGGGCATCTGCTCCACGCCGGCCTGCATTCCCATCTGTATGAAGCCCATGGCCATTTCACGCAGACTCGGGGGAACGTTTTTGAACAAGAGACGGACGCAGAGATTGTA
>CAZISU010000498.1:0-5244 GCA_964541935.1 uncultured Planctomycetaceae bacterium
TTTAAGCGTATCAAATCACGAAAAGGATATCCCGTGAGAATCGGATTCATTGTCAACGAAGTCAAAACGGAAGAAGCGGGTTACACTACCGTACGACTGGCCTGCGAAGCCGTCAACCTAGGTCACGAGGTTTGGGTGATGGGTGTGGGCGACGTGGCCTACGATCCCGATGAGAGAGTCCACGCTCGTGCTTACTCGGTGCTAAAGCGAAAATACAAGACATCCGAGACATTTTTACAGCAACTGCAGGGCAAAAACGCGATCCGGGAACGGGTCACAGTTGACGACCTCGATATTTTGATGCTACGCAACGTGCCTTCCGACGACTTCATCAAACGTCCGTGGGCGGCTACGGTTGCCACTGAGTTCGGACGGGTTGCAATGCGGCACGGGGTGATTGTCGTCAACGATCCCAATGGACTGGCCAAGGCTTCCAGCAAGATGTACTTCGAACTGTTTCCCGAAGCCGTCAGACCCCGCACGCTGATCACGCGCGACCATAGCGAGATCAAGGAATTCGCTAAGGCGGAGGGGGGGTAAGATTGTGCTCAAGCCGTTGCAGGGTTCAGGAGGCGCCAGCGTCTTTTTGGTACGCCCCGACGATGTGCCGAACATCAACCAGATGATCGACGCTGTCAGTCGCGACGGCTTTGTTATTGCCCAGCAGTATCTTCCGGCCGCCGCCGAGGGAGACATGCGGCTGTTTGTCATGAACGGCCGACCGCTGCGAGTGAAGGGCAAGTATTGTGCTTTCCGGCGAGTTCGCAGCGGTGGCGACATGCGATCCAATATCCACGCCGGCGGGACTCTGGCCGAGGCGGAGGTGACACACGCGGCACTGCACATCGCCGAGATCGTGCGTCCCAAACTGGTGCAGGACGGCATGTTCCTGGTCGGCCTCGACGTGGTCGGCGACAAGCTGATGGAAATCAACGTTTTCAGTCCTGGCGGGCTGGGCAGCGCACAGAGATTCACTAGAATCAATTTCAGTAGATACGTAATAGAAGCCCTTGAACGCAAGGCTGCATACATGCAGTTCTACGGACGCAACTTCGATAACGTGGATCTGTGTACGCTATAAACCTTGCGAGTACCGTAGATAACCAGGAAGTTTAAACAAAAATGTTCCAGGTAAGCATGATGTTTAAGAAAAACCATCCAAAGGTTGGGGCACGTCCCGGCACGCTAGTCATCGCGGACAGCGCCCCGCCGCCGAAGATTCGCATCATGCACTTCAACGAGCAGCAGGTCGATGAGCAAGATGTATCTGATTTGGAAACGCTTCGGGAGGCCCATAGTGAGGAAACCGTCACTTGGGTTGATGTGCAAGGATTCGGCGACGAAGCATCGCTTCGCAAGATCGGCGAGATCTTTTCTATCCATCCACTGGCAATGGAAAACATCATCAATGTTCCACAGCGACCCAAGGCTGAATCTTATGACGATCAGCTGCTCCTGATTACCCGGATGGTAACATTCGATGAAGCCGCAAGCATCAACATCGAACAGGTCAGCATCGTTTTTGGCAAGAACTACATCATCACTTTCCAGGAGCGATATGGAGACGCCTTTGACCCGATTCGCAAGCGGATTCGTAACCCGAAAGGCCGTATGCGACGACACGGTCCAAGCTACTTAGCGTATGCTCTATTCGACACGATCGTCGATGCCTACTATCCTGTTTTGGAGAATATTGGGAACTACCTGGAACGTCTTGAGGATATCGTTATCCACCACCCATCCCCCACGGTGCTACAGCATTTGAATCAGGTTAAGAACCGCTTGGTTAATCTTCGGCGGTCCATTTGGCCGCAACGAGAGGCGGCCAACTCGTTGATTCGCGACTCGAACCCGCTGATCGAGGACGAAGTGCGGGTGTATCTGCGAGACACCTACAACCACTGCGTTCAGACCGCGGAGGTTACGGAAATGTACCGCGAGATGGTTGGCGGCTTGATGAATACCTATCTTTCGGCGGTTTCCAATCGGACCAACGAAGTGATGAAAGTGCTGACCATCGTGGCCACCATCTTTATCCCGTTGACCTTTCTGGCTGGGATCTATGGAATGAACTTCGACAACATGCCCGAGTTGCATGTCTGGTGGGCTTATCCTGTAATCTGGTTGACAATGATCGGCACAGCGGTTGGCATGCTCTTTTTCTTCCGCCGTCGGGGCTGGATAGGGAATTACAAGTTGGGCGAACGTGATCTGAGAGAAAAGCTAATGGATGAATAGTTACATAAGATCACGTCTCTAAACTAGAATAAAACTCGAACAGTTTGATGTGGTCACGTTCTTCCGGCGTGTACCTTTGCATCGCTTTGCTCAGAATCGCCAACTCGTCAGTCTTTTCAGTGACCGTAATTCCACCCAAACGCTGGAACAGGCTGTGGGCCCTTTGAGAGGCCGTGATCGCAACGGCACGTGAACATCCCTGCTCTCGCAGACGGGCAAGGGATTCACAAAGCAGAAGTTGTCCTTGTTGGGAATCCTGGTGGTTCTCCGCGATCACAAACCCGCCAATCTGGAGCGTACCTTCTTCTCCTGATACCGGAACAGTATGGAGTTTTCCAATCATTACCCCGCAATGTCGCAACAGAAGTGTCCGGGCCAGAAGGCGATTCAATTCCGCCCGATCGAGAGGCTTTACGTACGGTGTTCCATGTGGACTCTCGTAACGCTGCGACTCTAGATGAAGCCTGTAAATCTCTTCGAGGTCCTCCTCTCGGGCGTAATCGACATGGTGGCTCTGGCGATGCTCGATCATCGTCCCCACGCCAGTTCGTGTGAGGATTTCTTCTAGGAGTCGCGAATAAGAAACAAGGTGGACCTGGTTTACGCCCCCGGCAACGGCACGGATGCTGGCATGGACTTTGGGCAATACCTCGCTGGGAATGATAAACTCGCCGCAATGGTCTTTCCGCTGCAGCAAGCACAACAGTTCTTCGAGATCCGCGAAGCTGAGCTGACTTGCGCCCTTCTTGCGGTGTGGCACGCTGATTCCATCCGAGTGCATTAAGAATATCAGTTTTTGCGCGTTCAACGCGACAGCCAAATCCGCGGCAAGCGACACCGATGGAACGTGGAGAAACTGGCGACTGTCATCCTCGCCGCCAAAACCTGCGATTGCAAGCTTCGACTGCTCCAACACCGAAAGAATAGCCTGCACGTCGAGAACCGTGGGGACACCAGTGCTCCCATGGCCGATTCTGCGTTCGACTCGAATCGCTGAGTTAGAGATCACACTGCAAGGAATATCACTGGTTTCACAGATTCGTTCGATAATGCCGGAGATTCTCGACCGCTCTTCCTGGATGCGAGGCAACGCCATCTCCGGGATAACAAGGCGGTTAGTTTCCGGATGCGTCCGGGCACCGTACTTCGTGCGGAGTTCGGCCTCGAATTGCGTTCCCTTGCCAAACACGAGAAGAACGCAAATTCCGTGGCGGAGCAGGTCTTGGATGCCTCGCAGAATGGCAAGCGTTGTCGTTGAATTTTCGACCGCATCGCTCTCGGCTTGAATGACGAACGTCTCGCCTTCAAACTTGGAGTAGTATTGGCTATCGACCATCACACTAAATCTCACTTACATCATCTTTCAATCCTGAGCGTACGTGCAGATCGAGTTGCGGATAGGCGATTTCAATCCCGGCCTCGCGCAGTGCCAGGTGGACCGCGGTGTGCATCTCATGAATGACATTCAGCCGACCTTTCATGCTTGCCATATAAATTCGCAAACTGAACATGAGCGCATTGGAACTGAATTCGCGGAAAATGCAAATTGGTTTTGGGTTATCGACTACTAGAGGGTTATCGACAGCGCACTGCAGCAGAACTTCTCGTACTTTATCAGGATCGGAGCGGTAAGACACCCCCACCGTGATTATAAGGCGATTTACGGTATCGGTAAGTGTCCAGTTGAGCAATCGTCCAGTTACGAATTCCTTGTTCGGCACAACCAGTTCTTTTTTATCCCAGTCGATGATCGTGGTTGCACGCATTTGAATTCTCGATACTCTGCCCGTTGCGTCGCCGATGGTGATGATGTCGCCTATGCGGATCGGCCGCTCGAACAGGATTACCATGCCCGAGACGAAATTCGCAAAAATTTCCTGGAGCCCGAATCCGAGGCCCACGGACATGGCTGCTAGAATCCACTGCAACTTATTCCAGCTCAAGCCGATGTGGTTGAAAGCCCAGATCACACCAACCGCGATCAGGATATATCGACATACGGTCGTGATGGCGTAGCGCAATCCTTTGTCAAACGGCATATGTTGCAACAATGATATTTCCAATAGGCCCGGGATGTTGCGAGCCGCAACTAACGTCAATCCGACTAGAAGCAGCGCCCAAGCCAGATCGGCCAACGTGATCGTGCGACCAATGGTCAAAGCCGATCCACCGGACACGCTCCAGAGTTCCACATATTTTAGAATTCCAAAGGCGGGAAACACGTCGTCCCAAATCAACCACAGTCCAAGGGCAGCGGCGAATCCCAACACCACGAAGAGCAGCCGCCTGGACTGTATATTAATTGTCGCCAGGTCTGGCCCAACGTCGACCACCGGGATTTCCTGCATCTCTTCTGATTCTCCCTCATGCGGTATTGCCGCCTCATTTGCCTGCATCTCTTCTCGCTGCTGGCGTGCCCTGTTAATAGCCAGTCGCCGACGTACAACCAAGATCCATCGGAGGCAAAACGCCCCCAACACTAAGAGCGTCAATATCAAAACCACCGTCAGCAGCCAACGCGATGCAAGATACCATGCCGTCAAGTAGTATCCAAACGCGGCAACCAATACTAGCAGCACTGGAATGACAACCATCAGCACGTATCCGACGACGAATGCCTTGGGAATCCATTTGTCGGGATGTTCGGCAAAAAATGCTAAATACACCTTGCCCCGCCTTCGCACAAGGAAATGCATCATAAATGCCACAATGCACAGGCTCACGATGAAGCACAGCCGTCCAATCGTATCGTTCCACTCGATACCCTGCATGCCGTTTAGTGTCGCGGATAACAGCACAAGGGGTAAGGTTAAAAATATGAGTTGCAGTAAGATATGGTGAATCCGGGCAACTGCCGAAGAAGGCCAGCTGAGATGGCTTTCGGCTAGACCTTGTGAGCCACACATCCGCCGGAATAATTCCACAGGCAGAAAAACAATCACCGTGGTCCAAAGCCCCGAGGCCATTGCCCGTCCCGATTCCGATACATCTGCACCGGATGACATC
>CAZISU010000499.1:0-5240 GCA_964541935.1 uncultured Planctomycetaceae bacterium
TCATGAACCAGTGTTTTCGCTTGAAATACTAACCCGAAGCGCAAGCGAGGGCCGGTAAAAACGTTGCACTCCCCTCGCTTGCGCTTCGGGTTAGTATTAGCTGAAAAATGAAATGGCCGTGCCATTGAGCCCATACCTCATGCCCAACGGCCACATCAACCACGCCCGCGGAACTCGGTCCAGGCCGCCGAGCCATATTTCCCCGCAGCTACCTGCCGGGCGTCGGCCAACTCATTGGGTTTGAGCTCGTCCGCTTCGAAAATCAGCCCCAACCCCCGTTCGATCCGCTCTCCCCAGGCTTTCATTATCGACCGGGTGGTGATTTTAGAGTCGCCCAGTTGATTCAGCCCGGGCAGCTCGGGGGCAGCCCGCGAGCGGTCTAACAGCACGCTGCCGTGCTGCAAAACGGCCCCACCGCGACGTCGCTGGGCGCTGCCGCCGATCTTCTCATCCCCCACAATCACATCGCCGGGCGAACGACGTTGGAAGCAAAGAAACGGGCAAGCGCAAGCTGGCGTGTCTGTCGACATGCTTGTTGGCGTGTCGTTTGCGTGTTCGAAAAGCCAAGCCCTGATGCCGAAGCCATCGAGCGTTTCTATCAGGGTTTCATGCACGACGTCGTACAACCGCCGCCGTCCAAAGCTGAGCACATGATCGGTCGGTACCACGAAGCTATAGGTCAGCTCGAGGTCGTGAACTATGGCCCCGCCACCGCTGGCTCTGCGCACCACGGGACAATCGCGGCTGGCCGTGTGTTGCCGCCGGTCGGCCAGATCCTGAAAATAACCCAGCGACAAGGTTGGCTGCGACCATTGATAAAACCGCCAGACACAACCGCCCGCATCGTCGGCCCGCTGCAAAAGCATTTCGTCTACCGCCATGTTCCAATCGCCCTCGTCTGGCGGATCGATCAGTAAACGGCAAGGCGTGGAGTTGTTCATGGCGTGATTTATGGGTTAGCAGTCGGTTGAACATGCCGAATTTGCTTGACTTGGTTGCCGCCGCTGGCTTGCCGATCAGTACGAAGTGGAAACACCGCTGGATAAGTCAGCAATGGAACCTGGATGGAGAAACTGTCAGCTAGAAAGTAACATTCTTTTTGACACCTTTGACAGTCCGTACTTTACTATCTCTTCTTCCTAAATCGTCCGAAGACAAGCGGCCACAACATTCCTAGCCCCAAAGCAATCGAGGCGGGTTCGGGAACAGGGTTAAGGTTTAGGGTAGCATTTTCTTCGTCTAGTCGGTAATCAACATTTATCAGTGTGCCGTCTTGGAGGACTCCTGAGATCGTTCCTGCAGATAAACCAGTTCGTGTCAAGTCTGTGCCAAAAACGTTGACGACAGTATCCCCAGAGATCGACCAAGTGCAATCTTCTTGGTAATCGCCTCCACGGATATCGAGTGTTGTTGCAGTGCCAGTATTAAAGAAGTCGTCGTTGCTCATGGAGACTTTCCCGTCGAAATGCCCACCGCTAATTGTGCCGGTCACATTATAAAGTACAATGGACCCACCGGCACGACCGTTGCTGTTCCCGAAGTTGCCCCCCCCTTGAACTCACCACCAGAAATATTAATTGTTCCCCCGAATGCAAATAACGCTGTTCCTCCTCCGCCGGCGCCACTATCAACGGAGAAATTATCACCCCCTTGGAATGTGCCGCCGGAGATGTTCAATGTTCCAGCAGAAAGCTCGCTTCCAAAAAATAACGCTGTCCCTCCTCCGCCGGCGCCACTATCAACGGAGAAGTTATTACCCCCTTGGAATGTGCCGCCGAAGATGTTTAAGGCTCCTGCATGAAAATCGCTATAAAAACTTATCGCAGTCCCACCTCCGCCGGAGCCACCACCACTGGGTGCCTTGTCCCCACCAGCCACCGATCCGCCAGCTATCTTACCGTCCGAGTTGGATAGCCGGATACCACTGCCGGCGTTGCCGGTGAAGGAACCACCAGTCAGGTTACCACCCGTTGCAGAGCCCCCTGCAACGAAGACCGCCGACTGATTGGAAGCAGCTACGGCACTTTTGCGGCCACTCGTGGCAGTGATATTCGCGCCGGGCAACAACCAGGCTGTCGTGGAATTGTCAATCGATACGTCTTGCAAAGCAGTCGATATCGCGTGAACACCCCCATCATCGAATACGACCGCACCGACCGCGTTAGCTGCCGTGCTCAAAAGAACCGCAAAACACAACCCTCGAAATTGCACGTTACTCATTACACTGTGCCCTTATTCTTGTACTGAATACTGATGTTGAAAAACAAAGCTAAGTAAGTGCATTATACCATCGCACACGATGATCGCAATACCCCCCTGAAGACGGTCATTTATCACTAACGGCACCCTATGCCACCAACGGATTTTTCGAGATGAAACACTGCTGGGCGAGTCAGCAGTAGCACTCCATTATCTTCCCGGTCCTAACCCGTCCTTTTTCAACAAACCGCGATCAGTTCTCTTTCCACCGCAGCACTGGCTTGCGAGCTGCCAGAACCTCGTCTGGGCGGCTGGCCGTCGTGGAGTGCGGGGCCTCGTGTAGCAGATCCTCGGCCTCTTCGGTAATGCGGAATAGGGCTTTGGCGAAGGCGTCCAGCGTGGCCTTGCTCTCCGACTCGGTGGGCTCGATCATCATGGCCTCGCGGACGATGAGCGGGAAATACACCGTGGGGGCGTGGAAGCCGAAATCGATCAGCCGTTTGGCGATATCCATGGCCGAAACGCCGCGCTGGTCGCGGAGCGGGCCGGCCGTGGCCACGAACTCGTGCGTACAGCGGTCACCGTATGGCACCGGCAGAAAATGCTTCACGCGGCTGAGCAGATAGTTGGCATTGAGCACCGCGTTTTCCGATACGCGGCGCAAGCCGTCGGGCCCGTGGGTCATGATATAGCAGTACATACGCAGCAAAACGCCGACATTGCCCACGAAGCTGCGCACGCGTCCGATCGACTTGGGCCGGTCGAAGTCTAGCCGGTAAGTTTCGCCCTCGCGGCGGATAACCGGACTTGGCAGATAGGGGCCCAACTTTTCGGCAACTGCGATCGGCCCGGCACCCGGCCCACCGCCGCCGTGCGGCGTGCTGAAGGTTTTGTGCGGGTTGTAGTGCATCATGTCGGCACCGAAATCGCCGGGCCGCGTGATGCCCAAAATGGCGTTCATGTTGGCCCCGTCGAGATATACCAGCCCGCCGGCCGCGTGCACCAGTTCTGCGATTTGCGAGATTTGGCCATCGAACAGCCCCAAGGTGTTGGGGTTGGTGATCATGAAAACGGCCGTCTCGTCATCGAGCTTCGAGCGGAGATCGTCGAGGTCGACGAAGCCCGCCGGGGTGCTTTTCACCTCGACTGTGCGGAAGCCGGCCACGGCGGCGCTGGCCGGATTGGTCCCGTGCGCCTGGTCGGGGATCAACACCACGTCACGTTTTTGGTCCATATCTCTGAAATAGGCGGCAGCCGTCAAAAGCGCGGTCATTTCGCCGTGCGCACCGGCCGCCGGTTGCAGCGAAACGGCGGGCAGCCCCGCGATTTCGGCCAACATCTGCTGACACTCGTAGAGCACTTCCAAAACGCCCTGCAGGGAAGATTCCGGCTGATAGGGATGCAGCCCCAGCCAAGCGGCCTCCGACGCCAGCCGCTCGTTCCGTTTGGGGTTGTACTTCATCGTGCAAGAACCCAACGGATAGAAGTGCGTGTCGACCGACATGTTCTGCGTGGACAGGTTCACGTAGTGCCGCACCAGGTCGGGCTCGCTCAACTCGGGCAACGGCGGTGGCGAACCCGTGGCACCCGCGGGCAACAACTCGTCCAACGGCCGCACAGGCACGTCGCACGCGGGCAAATGCACCGCGCAACTGCCCGGCCGAGATTGTTCGAACAGCAGATCTGTTGTTTGTTGGTTTCGCATTTTGAGGTTCAATTATTCAGTAGGGTGCGTCCGTGACGCACCAAATGTTAGCAGCAGGGCTCGTCCCCGCATATAAAATGGGCAGCAACACTAGTTGCTTCAGGTGCGTCGCGGACGCACCCTACATTGTTTACTTCATCAACTCGGCCAAACGATCGATTTCTTCTTTCGTTCGTTTCTCCGTCACCGCCACCAGCAGGCAATCGGCTAGTTGCGGATACCACCGTCCTAGTGGCAGGCCCGCAAAAATTCCATCGGCCAGGGCCGCCTCGACAACCGCTTGTGCATCGCCACCGCCGGCTCCACCACCGCCGACGCGCACGACGAACTCGTTGAAAAACGGACACTCGAAAGCCCGCGACACGGCGTCCCCGTCCAGCAGGCGGTCCATGGCATAATGGGCCTTTTGCAGGCAAAGCTCGGCCATCTGCCTCATGCCCTGCGGTCCCATGGCGGCCAGGAATACGCTCGCCCGCAGCGCCATCAGGCCCTGGTTGGTGCAGATGTTGCTGGTGGCCTTTTCGCGACGGATGTGTTGTTCGCGGGTTTGCAGCGTGAGCACCCAGCAGCGTCGTCCGCGGCGGTCGACCGTTTGTCCCACCAGTCGGCCCGGCATGCGCCGCACGAATTTTTCGCTGCAAGCGATGATCCCCAGCCCCGGCCCGCCGTAATTCATGTAGATGCCCAGCGGCTGCCCTTCGGCCACCACGATATCCACGCCGCACTCGCCCGGCCGCTTCAACAGCCCCAGGCTGACGGGATTGACGGCCAGGATCAGAAGCGCGCCGGCCGCGTGTGCCGCCTCGGCCAAGGCCTCGACGTCTTCCAGGCAGCCGAAGAAGTTGGGATGCTGGACCAACACGCAGGCCGTTTTCTTGTCCAACACACCGGCCAGCGCCTCGGGCGTAACCGTACATTGCCGCGCGTCCCCGTCGATCGTGCCCAGCGTTTCAACCGTGACGTCGATGTCGGCCATATATGTGCAGAGCGTCTGGCGATATTCCGGATGCACGCTATCGAGCACGACGACCTTGTTACGGCGCGTGGCGTTCATGGCCATAATCACCGCTTCCACGGCCGCGCCCGCACCGTCGTACAGACTGGCGTTGGAAACGTCCATGCCGGTCAACTGCGTAACGAGCGTTTGGTACTCGAAAAAAGCCTGCAAGCTGCCCTGGCTGGCCTCGGCCTGATAGGGCGTATAGGCCGTGTAAAACTCGCTACGGCTGGAAACGAAATCGACAACCGCCGGCACGAAATGGTCGTAGCAACCGCCGCCCAGAAAACACGGCCACGACCCGGCTGGCATGTTCTTGCTTGCCAGCGACGCCATATG
>CAZISU010000500.1:0-5231 GCA_964541935.1 uncultured Planctomycetaceae bacterium
CTTAGCGATGATGGTCGCTTTGCTAATGGCTTGGGGGACGTTGGTACGGCGGCGACCGAAAACTATGTAGCCGATTGTGTGCGGGTATGCTATAGGGAGCATTTCACCCCGTATTATTGCTCGCTATTCGACCGATGTTTTACTCGGCTGGCGTTTCCGCTGCTACAGCGGTTTCAGCGGTTTCCGTTGTTTCAGGAGTTCCCGTTGTTTCGGCCGCTACGACGGGTTCTGCCACTTCGGGCTCTTGCAGCGTTTGCACCAGGCTGGGTTCGGCGTCCAGACCGGCGGCGGCCCAGACGTTGTTCAGAGCGATTCCAGCGACTTTGGCGGCCGGGTCGCGGCGGTTGCTCTTAAAGACGTTGCGATGGGGCGTGGGGCTTACCGGGCCTTCGTAGCCCATCTCTTTCAAGGCGACCAAGACTGCAGCACAGTCGACACGACCGGTTTCGCCGGGCAAGAGCCGGTCTTCTTCGGTCAGTTCTTCGAGGGGTGTTTCTTCGGGCATGTCGGCCAATTGCACGGAAACGATTTGCTCGACGGGCGTTTTCTTGAGGTTTTCGATACTTCCACCCGAGGCGACGATGTCCCAAAGGTCGACAATCAGGCCCAGGTTGGGGGCGCCCACCATGCTAACCAGCAGTCCCAGGGCGTCCATTTCGTGGATAAACTGGAAGGCCTTGTCTTTTCGCAACGTGGCCGCACCGTGAAAACCAAGACCGAGTTTTACTCCGGCCGGTTCGAGAACTTTGCAGATCTCGCCCAGGCGGTCGCGGTGCATTTCGAAATTTTCGTGATACGGCAAGGTGTCGCCGGCCGGGGCAAGCATGGCCGTGCAACGCGTGCAACCGAGTTCGCCGGCCGCGGCCGCGTACTCTTTGAGCTGCTCAAGATCCTTGGCAAACGTCTCTTGGTCGGCTTCCCAGCGGGTGGGAAGCGAAAATGTTCCAATCTTCATCTTAGCACTGTCGATAAGGCGCCGGGCGTAGACCATGCCGTGCAGCTTAGCCCGATTACAGAAATCGACGATATCCAGATCCATCGACTGAAATTTGTACGTCAGCGTCAGTTCAATCAACTCGCTCTGATTGCCGGAAATGCCGAGGGCTGAAGAATTGAGGTTTTTGAACATGGGATCCTCCCGTACAGGTTTCAGTTGATAATGCCAGCGCTTCAATAGCTAAACCCCCGCGCTGCTCTGGGGAAACTTATATTATGGCACACTTTTCCCAACTCTCAAAGGGGTGTATTTACGGGGGGCACATAACAGCACTAAAAGCACGGGATCAAGCCGGCCATGAATTGCATCCCGCGAGAACAGTGTCGGGACGACACGGCAAGCCTTTCGGGATATACTGAAGCGTCGTTGAAGCATCTAGCTCAAACAACTGCCACCTGAAAACAGGTGTAGATTACATATAAAACTTTTTTTATGGCTTACATGGATCTTATGATTCTCTTAGAAGTTATTTTCCTAGCCATTACTCAAGGCATTACCGAGTTCTTACCGGTTAGTTCTTCGGGGCACCTAGTGGTGTTAGCGTCGATTTTCGAACGCTGCGGCGTCGAAATGGACGAGAAACTCACCGTCAGTATCGTTTTGCACCTTGGCACTCTGCTGGCGATTCTGGTTTTTTACCGACGTCGCATCTGCGACTTGCTTAGCGAAGACAGGCGAGTTATCGGACTTTTGGCGGTGGGCACGCTTCCGGCGGTTGCCGTGGGAATTCCGCTTAAGAAGTATGGCGAAGATCTGCTGGTCAACCCGTTGTTGGCCGGGCCGATGTTTCTGGTTACGGCCGCCATGTTGCTCTGGACCAGAAAGCACGGGGGGGGTGAGAGTCAGTGCCGGGAGCTTTCCTATTCACGCGCCTTTTTGGTCGGGATTTTTCAGGCTATTGCTATCTTGCCTGGCATTTCCCGTAGCGGCTCGACAATCGTTGCCGGCCTTGGCTGCGGTCTGAAAAGAGAAGAGGCCGCCACGTTTTCATTCCTGCTTGCCATACCCGTCATTGGTGGGGCAGGGCTGCTCGATCTCAAAGACTTGCTGGGCAATTCCCCGAATGGTGTTTCTATTTCGGTTCTGGCCCTGGGCGCCGCCATCAGCTTTGTGGTCGGTCTGGCCGCCCTGGCTTGGCTGGTCGATTGGATCCGCCACGGTCGCTTGCATTGGTTCGCCTGGTGGCTGATTCCCTTGGGCGTGGCAGTCACGGCTTGGCAACTTTTCTGAGACAGAAAAGAGATTAAAGGGGTAATGCAACAGAAGGGAACGAAGGAAAGGAAGAGGGGTGGGAAGGGAGGCGGGAGGACGTAAGTGCCTTTTGACAGTTGGGGGATGATCTGCTAACGTAAGTCAACGTTTTTTCGAAATTAACCTTTTCTGAACTAAGCGAGGAATGTAATGACCAATCACTTTCGGGCCCTGTTGGCCGCGATGTTTTGTGCTGTTGTTTTTGTGTCTTTGGGCTGTTCGGGTAGACCCTCTCGTGTTAACCCGCCTTCGATCGACTCAGCAGCCGCCGGCCCGGCCGCCATGGAACAATACGATACAAACAAAGATGGCAAAGTTGCCGGAGCCGAACTGCAAGCAGCGCCTTCTTTAATGGCAGCTATACAAAACCTCGATAAAGACGGCGACAGGGCCGTTTCGGCCGAAGAGGTCACCAACCGGGTTTTAGCCTGGCAGGAATCGAAGACTGGCCTTACTCCGGTCACCTGCACCGTCACTTTCCGCGGCCAGCCGCTGGCCGGAGCCAAGGTGGTTTTTGAGCCTGAACAATTCTTGGGCGATAATATCAAGGCTTGCGAAGGAACGACCAACCAGCGAGGCATGGCCAGTCTTAGCATTCCCAACTCGGAACGGAAGTTGCCCGGCGGAGCGCCTGGACTGTACTTGATCCGCATCACCAGTACGAACGCCCAAATTCCCGCCCAGTACAACACGCAAACCAAGCTAGGCGCCGAAGTTGCCAACGACTCGGCCACGGCCGAACGCGGTGTTACGCTGAACCTGCAATAAGATGCGAGGGCACCCGGTCTTTATCGCCCAACACGCCACGGCCACCTGCTGCCGCGGATGCCTGGCAAAATGGCACGGCATCGCGGCCGGGCATGAGTTGAGCAACGAGCAGGTTGATTATGTTTTGGGGGTTATTAGTTGTTGGTTGCAGGGCAGATGACAATAGCACTGACATTTCGTTGCTTTCCCGTGTACTCGCCACGCTCCGCGTGGCACCAAAGCAAGAGGTTAAACGTCTCGTATTGCGAAAGTTTGCCGGTATTACAACGCCTCACCATCACGCGGAGCGTGATGAGTACAACCACATCGCCGGGCGCAACCCTTCCTGTAATTCTTATCAACATTGCCAATCGCTTGCTAAATTCGCGGTTTTCCGGACAATTAATTGTGGAGAGAGTGCATTTTGAGGGGGGCCGACGCGGGCAGAAGATGGGGCAAATATACGGAACACAGGAGGCCGTGGTGATGAGTAGGTTTACACGGCGGAAGTTTCTTGTCGGCAGCGGTGGCTCGATGCTGGGGGCCGCCTGCGGAGGTTGTCTTTTTTCACGCCCCGGAAATGCTGCTACACATCAAAGCCCTAACAGCGTCAAACTGGGCGAGGCCAAGACGTATCGGGTGCGCCATCGCGCCGTGGTCGACATGGGCACGCTGCCGTTTTCGATGTTGGAAATCTGGCTGCCCGTTCCGTTGATCGATGCCGAGATCTGCCCCGAGCAATCGGTCGACTCGCTGGAAGTCACGCCCAACTCGCGGATATCGTTCGACACACACAAGTTGGCCCGCGTGGCAAACCGATCCTTCGGCAGCCAAGGTGTGAGTCAACAGCGTCGCACGTATGTGCTCGAAGCGAGCTACGAAGTTACGGTTCGCAGCCAAGTGTTCGATCTCGAATTGCACACGCGTTACGGCGACTCTCATGCAAACCACAAGACCCAATACAAACGGGACTCGCAATACAAAACCTACACCCGTAGCGAGAAAAAGGCGCCCGCCAATCATGCGTCGATCAAGTCCATGGCTCGGCGTCTTCGCTCATCCGACGACTCGCCGCTGAAGACAGCACGGACATTTTACGATTGGATTATCGACAACGTCAAATACGAAAAGATGAAGACCTTCGGCGGAGCCATTTCGTGTTTACAGGACCGATGCGGCGAATGCAGCGATTTTTCGGCCTTGTTTGTATCACTTTGTCGAGCGGCGGGAATTCCCGCCCGTCCGGTCGTCGGCTATTGGGCATACAAACACAACGGCTGGCACTGTTGGGCCCAGTTCATGCTGCCCGACGGGCAATGGTTGCCGGTCGATTGCCAGATGGGCGGGAACGGATTTTACTCCCGCCGCATGCACTTCGGCCGCACCGACAACCGCCGTGTGGCTCTCTGCAAAACCTTCGACGTTCGGCTACAACGACCGACCGGCACGCGGCGTGAATCCGATTATTTGCAAAATGGCCGCTGGTGGTGGGAAGCCAAACAATTGACGGATAAATCTCTTCGTCCGACCGGATTCTTCGAGGTCAGCGGGCAAGCTGTTCGCGCTGCGAACGAATAGCATTGCCTCAAAATGACGGAAAACGCCAATTATAGTGACGGATTTGACCATTGATGGGCTTATGAAGTTGGTCTAGATTGGAGGTATCGAGACACACGGGAGGGATTACCTGGCAAAGGTCACCGCCCTGAACAATTTGGATCATTATACCGGGGCGAGGCTGCCGATGAGTGAAAACGCTAACAATATTAATAGCGCAGGGACCAGAGACCAATTTGCCAACGCGCGGCGTGCCGGTAAAGACCACGCACGTCAACCGCTCTGGGGCGACGATGAGATACAGCAAATGAAGATCGACGCATCTCGAGAGCAACTAGCCATTCACGGCGGCAAACCCGTCCGCACCGCAGCGTTCCCGGCCTGGCCCGAATTTGGTCAAGAGGAGGAACAGCGGCTTCTGGCCTCGTTGCGTAGTGGCGTCTGGGGCAAAGTGCAGGGCACCGAGGTAAAGCAGTTCGAGCAGCGTTTCGCCGAATATCACCAATGCAAGCACGGCATCGGCGTCGTCAACGGCACAGTGGCTATCCGCATTGCCCTGATGGCGTTGGACATCAAGCCGGGCGACGAGGTGATTGTGCCGCCCTTCACGTTCGTGGCAACCGCTTCGGCCGTGATCGAGGCCAACGCTACGCCCGTTTTCGTCGACATAGAATTGGAA
>CAZISU010000501.1:0-5228 GCA_964541935.1 uncultured Planctomycetaceae bacterium
GTACCGAACTTTTCGACGCTTTCACTAATCTGTCACCCCACTCTATCAGTTCCTGGAGTGGATTTATCTCAGGGCTTAGATACCGGTGACGTTGATGTATCGGCCGACGCGACGGGCCGTTCTTGGTTAGACGTTAGCTATGAACTCGATCAGGAGACCGCTTTCTCGTTGGATCTAGATATTGCACGACTAGGGGAGGTTGAGATTACCTTCATCGCGACCAACATTGAAACCGGTGAGGTGGCGTTCTCTTTTGCGACCGTGGAGACTGGCACTCAGCAGGAAATCAGCATGGATGGCATTCTGGAAGCCGGCCAATGCAAGTTTGCTCTGAACTGCCTGACGGATTCATCCGTCGACTCGTCCGGCGGGCTGAACACCGGCGGGCAGGCGTTATTCGACATTTCGCTGGATCTTGAAGAAGAGTACGTGGATGTGTGGATACCGGAGCATTACGAGGGAGGCAGTGGTATTAGTATTGATTTACTCAGCCTTGGGAATTTTTCCGCTGCTTCTTCCGTGCCGGAACCGAGTGTGCTTGGGTTGTTGATCCTGGGCGGATTTGTCTGTCTGCTTGGCCGTCGGCAGCGAAACAATGAATAGACTTCCCGTCTTCTCCAGTTCCCCCAAGTTTTGATGCGGGTAAAAAAACACTAACCCGAAGCGCAAGCGAAGGGCCGGGGGAGCTAGGTTAAACGTTGCGTCTCCCTTCGCTCGCGCTTCGGGTTAGTATTCTACGGGCAAACACTATTTCAGTGTCACCCAAATCTCAAATCTCCCCCCCGCCAAATCGCCCTAGGGTGTCGGCCCTTTTCGTGTTAAAATGACCGGACGACTCTATTTTCAGACAGGCAGGGAAGGAACCCGTGATGAAACGTATCAGTTTTTTTTGGATAATCGTTTTCTGTGTTACCGTCACCGTGGCCGTGGCTCAACAGCCCCAGCAGAATCGGCCGCTGGGACAGCCGCGGACGCCTGTTTATCAGCAACCGCAGCCCCGTCCCCAACAGCCGCAGCCGATCCGGGCTCCTTTTGTGCTTACGCCGCCGGAGCAGCAGTATATCGACCAGTTACTTGCGGCCTGGGAGGCGAAGAACGAGACGATCAAGACGTTTTCGTCGTCGGTACGTCGTTATAAATACGATACGGTTTTCGGCCCCAAAAACGGCGATCCTATGCACGTCGACGAAGGTGTTATCAAATACGCCCGGCCCGACAAAGGTTTGTTCGAAATCAAGGGCGACCGGCCCGAGCAGTGGGTTTGCGACGGCAAGTCGGTCTTCCAGTACGAATACAAAGAGCGGCAGTTAAAGGAGTACAAGCTGCCGCCGGACTTGCAGGGCAGGGCCATTGAGGACGGGCCGTTGCCGTTTATCTTCACGGCCAGCGCGGCCAAGATGAAGAGCCGTTTTTGGCTGCGAGCAGTGGCGCCGCCGGCGGGCGTCAAAGACCAGTATTGGATCGAGGCTTTCCCGCGCCACCAGCACGACGCGGCCAGTTTCAAGCAAGTTCTGATCATCCTGGGCGCCAAGGATCTCTTGCCGGTGGGCATTCAGATGTTCGCCATCAGCTACGATGGCCGCACGAACCTCAACAAAGACTCGTTCGCATTTCTGGATATCGTGATCAACGACCCGCTGGGATTCCTCAAGGGGGATCCGTTTGCGGCGCGGACACCGTTCGGCTGGAAGAAGGTCGTCGAGCAGGAGCGGAGTCAACCAGCGCGGGTGGGCTCGCAGCCGCAGGACGAGAAGCGGCGTTGATGGGGAGGAGAGGAGAGAACGGCACTGATAATGGCTGGCGCCCCTCTGTATTCACCACGTTCCGCGTGGTGATGAATTGATGCAACACGCT
Source organism: uncultured Planctomycetaceae bacterium (assembly GCA_964541935.1). Taxonomy (GTDB): domain Bacteria; phylum Planctomycetota; class Planctomycetia; order Pirellulales; family Thermoguttaceae; genus JAFGTN01. Next base: position 1,855 of record CAZISU010000501.1, read on the forward strand.
TTTTGCTAGAGCCTAGAGCCAAATGTGTCGCCCCGCCATCACGCGGAGCGTGATGAGTACAGGCGGCCGCGCGGGGACAAGCCCCGCCGCTAACAATATTGCTGAGTCCGACAGATGACTAACTGCTGATTGGTGGCATTTTTGCTGAGTTTGACGGGAAATGGTTGTTTTGGGATAGCAACCGTGTAACAATTTCCGCCCCGTCATGGTTGCCGCCTCCCCCCGTCTCCCGAATTGACGCCCGGTGTGTTGCGCTCCTATAATTCATTGCCCGACTTATTCAATACTATTACTGGTGGGCGAAAAGATTCGCTCGCCACGGACGAATATCCTATATGCGGGGCTTCCCTCGTAGGGGTATCTCGTAGGGTTATTACGTGAGAACTGAAAAATGCTAGACGTCTGGTCGAGAAAACGTGGCCTAAGTGTCCTGCTGGCCGTGCTGTGCATGGGGCTGGTGATCGGCGTTTCGGGGTCTGGATTTGCCGCCGATGAGAAAGAGCCGGCGGTCGAAGCCAAGTCGCCGGTGGTGGAAAAAGCGGGCGATCTGTCCAAATCCGACGTACCCAAGGCTGACGAGACTGCCCGCATGGGCAGGATGATCGAGGTAACGCTGCCGATCACGGACAAGACCGACCGGCGGGTTAAGCGGTTTGTGAGCCGCGTTTTGCAGAATGCCGAGAAGGAGAAGGCCAGACCGGTTTTGATTTTTCAGTTCGTTATTCCCAGTGGGCAGGACGAGTTTGGGCGGGGTAGCAAACTGGGTGTTTGTGTGGACTTGGCACAATATCTTTCGGGCGAGTCTTTGAATGCGGCCACGACGGTCGCTTATATTCCCAAGTCGATCAAGGGGCACGCGGTTTTGGTGGCCTTGGCCTGCGATGAAATCATTATGGCTCCGGATGCAACTATCGGCGCGGCGGGGGCAGACGAGAAACGCATCGACGACTCGGAGCGGGCTTTTTACCGTGAGATCGCCAGCCGTCGGCGCACGGTACAGGTCGAGTTGGCCTTGGCGATGCTCGATCCGGATTTGGAAGTTTTGGAGGTTGAGACCGAACTGGGACGCGAGTTCGTCTTTCCAGAAAACCTGGAGGAACTGCGCAAGCGACGCACGATCAAGTCTCAGCAAGTGCTGGTGCCGCGTGGCGAGGCGGCCCAATTCACGGGCGAAGAGGGGCGGCGGTTGGGTTTCGTGAGCAATGTGCGCAACAGCCCACGCGACGTGGCCCGAGCGTTGGAGTTGACGCCGGAGTCGGTCGAGGAAGACGTGCTGCTGGTCGATGGCTGGCGGGCCGTGCGCATCGATTTGCGTCAGCCGATCACCGCCCAGACGGTGAATCGGGCCATGGGACTGATCCAGGAGGCGATCCGCACGGACGACGCGAATTTCATTTGCCTTTGGATCGACAGTCCCGGCGGGTCGCCGATAGATAGCAAGCGTCTGGCAACGTTTCTGAGTGAATTACCTTCGAACCAGATCCGCACCGTGGCGTACATTCCCTCGCAGGCATTGTCCGACGCCTCGCTGGTCGCGGCGGCTTGCGACCAGGTTGTAATGTTCCCCGAAGCGGAGTTGGGCGGCCCCGGCGCGCACGAACTTTCCGACATTGAGATAACCGATTTGCGGCAGTTTCTGGAGGAAGATCTTTCGAAAAACAAATCGCGTGCCTGGTCGTTGCCGGCGGCCATGATGGACCCCAACCTGGAGGTTTTCAGGTATTCCCGCAACGGTGTGGAAGAATTTTTTAGCGAGGCCGAACTCAATGCCCAGCCGAACAAGGACCAGTGGATCAAGGGCGAGCAGGTGACGGTGGCGGGCGAGCCGTTTCGGGTTAACGGCACAGCGGCCGAGGAGTATCGTCTGGCGAACCACACGGTGGAGGATTTTTCCAGCTTCAAGTCGCTTTATGGGCTGGAAAATGATCCCACGCTGGCGGCGCCGGGCTGGACGGATTATTTGATCGAGGTTTTGGCCTCGCCGGGCGTGGCGGCCTTGTTGCTGATGATCGGGGGCGCGGCCTTGTATGCCGAACTGCACACGCCGGGCATGGGCTTGGGCGCGTTTATCGCCACGGTGTGCTTCGTGCTGTTCTTCTGGAGCCGGTTTTTGGGCCAAACGGCCGAGTGGCTGGAGGTGCTCTTGTTCGTGGCCGGGGTGGGTTGCCTGCTGGTCGAGGTGTTCGTAATGCCGGGCTTCGGGATATTTGGTTTCGGCGGTGGGATGCTGGTTTTCGTTTCGCTGGTGCTTGCCTTGCAGCGTTCGATTTTGCCGCAGAACGCGTATCAGCTTGGGCAGTTGCAAACTTCGCTGTTTGTTGTGGCGGGGGCCGGGTTCGGCATTTTTGCGCTGGCGTATCTATTGAACATGTGGCTGCCGCGCGCGCCGTTTTTTAACCGTGTGATGCTTGCGCCCCTTTCGGGCAAGGAGCAAGAGAGTATTAGCCGCCGTGAAGCGTTGGTGGATTTCGAGGACATGATCGGCCGACAGGGCGTGACAACCACGCGGCTAAACCCGGGCGGCAAGGCCCGCATTGGAGATAAACTGGTGGATGTGATTGCCAACGGAGAGCGGATCGACGCCGGAGCCGAGGTAGTCGTGACGGAAGTACACGGCAGCCGCGTTTTGGTCGAGGTTGCGGATAATAGAAATGGTACGGGCTCGAAAGGGGGCGTTTGAGGGGGTAATCGTTTGACAGATAGACGGTAATATAGTGTATAGTATCTGGTACGGTTGCTGGCCAAACGTCGGGCGATATTCCGGCGTTGCCGCCCCGAGTTTTTTTCGAGGTGTGAGATGTTGGACCCCTGGGCATTGGCGATTATACTGCTGGTGATTAGTTTCGGCATGGCGATACTGGAGATATTTTTTCCTTCGGGGGGGGTACTCGGTTTTTTATCGATTGCGGCCATGGTCGGAGCAGCGATTTTAGGTTTTCAAAGCGGACCTTATATAGGGGCGGGCGTGCTCGGTTCTGGCCTGGTTGGCCTGCCGGTGGTTGTGGTCTTCGCCCTGCGTTATCTTCCAAGCACAAGAATGGGGAGGAAACTTATGCTTAAAGCGCCGACAAGTAATGAAGTATTGCCGCATGGAAGGCGGGAAGATTATCTTAAAAGCCTGATTGGCCAGCGGGGTGTCGCCAAAACGATGATGCTGCCGGCCGGGGCGATAACTATCGAGAATCGCACAATTGACGCCGTGAGCGAGGGTATGGTGATCGAAGCCGGCCAAGCCATTCAGGTGGTTGAAGCCAGGGGCAATCGGGTGGTTGTGCGGCCGGTCGATGACGATCAGTTCGATGCCAATCCCAGCGAAATCGACCCGCTGTCAAAATCGTTCGATTCGCTGGGGATCGATCCGTTTGACGAATAAG
>CAZISU010000502.1:0-5225 GCA_964541935.1 uncultured Planctomycetaceae bacterium
GGACATGGCCGACGCTGGACCACCAGCGCGGCCCCTATCTGCGCCCGATGGCGTAAGCAAAATGGCATAACCCACAACGAAAAACGCCCGGGCAAACCACCCGGGCGTTTCCATTTCGTATTGGTCGCTTAGAGGTAACGGTAACCCAGCACCTTGCCGGTCGGTTCGTGCCAGCCCAGGGTGAAGTCGCAGATTCCGATTGTCAGGCCGTCTTCCCCGTCCGCTGCATCGCCGTCGCGCCATCCGAGTTGTGGGACAGGCTGGGGTGTGGTCCAATTGAGTCCCATGTCGTCGGTTCGCATGAATTCCAGACCGCTGAAGAAGTCGGAGCCAAGTGCCTTTTGGATGGTCATCACCACGGCCGGGCCGCCGTCTTGACCGTAGCCGGGCACGGCTGTTGGACGAGGTTGGAACCAACTGCCGCCTTCGCTGCTGCTGGGCAAAATCACCTCTTCCTTGACTTCGTAATACAGAGGCGTAAACTCATCGGCTTGCACGACCGGCGGCACTAGAGCGGAGTAGATGCCGATAATCGCGGTCAGTTTCAGGAGGGTGCGTATATGAACGCACCAATCGAAAGCGTCTATTTTCTTCATATTATGCGACTGCGAGAGACTACGGTTCTATTTCCCCCGTCACCTGGTTGCTGGCCTTGTTGGGCTTCGACCAAATCACGCGGGTGCAATAGGCTTTGCCGCCGGCCACGGTTATCCAGGTTTCGTTTTCGTCGATCGTGGTAGCGTCGAAATTGCCCAGCGACGCGCCGCGTTCGGGCACGGCCACTCGCTCGGTAGATCGGATCACGTGCAGTTTTTTTGGATCGACTTGGGCGATAAACAACGGCGCTCGATTGCGGATAATGTGATCGTTATTGGCACCGCGACGCGTGTAGACCAGAAACAGGCCGTCGCTGTGGGTGACCCATTTCTGCTGGGTATTGTAGCTGCCCAGGTCCTTGCCGTCGTCGAACGTCCAGGCCTTGATGGGGCCGAAGTTCAGCCCGTCGTCGCTGGTGGACACGAAGCCTTTCTTGTCGTTGCGCATGGTCATGTAGTAGCGGCCCTTGTAATGCGTGATCGACTTTTCGTACAAGCCGCGGGGCACGGGATGCTTGAGTTCATTGCCACGATCGACGATGGTGAGATTTTTACCGTCGAACTTGCAACGCAAGACGCAGCCGATAAAAGGGTTCGTCCAACTGGCGACTTTGGCGGACGCAAAATAGATGGGCACAAGGATCGTACCGTCCGGCTCGACAAGCCACTGGCCATGCGCGCCGTTGAAAGAGTATTTATCGTCGTCGGTTTTGGGGAATTCGACAATTTTCCAAGGCGTCCATTTCTCGGTCTTGGGATCGTAGACCGCATAGACCGTGTCGCGTCGGTGTCCCCCCAGACCGGCGAAGCCCTTTTTGGAGTAGCGGGCAGTATGGCCGATTCCCAACACCTTGCCGGTGGGCGCGTGCCAGCCGAGTTGGAAGTCGCAGACGCCCACGGTAAGGCCCTTGCCCCCGTCGCGCCAGCCAAGTTCCTCGACCGCCTGTGGCTTGGTCCAGTTGAGTCCCATGTCGTCGGTCCGCATGAACGACAGGCCTGTGAAGAAATCGGAGCCCATGGCCTTCTGTATGGTCATCACAACGGCCGTGCCGCCATCTTTACCGTAGCCGGGCACGGGCGTGGGACGCGGTTGGAACCAACCGCCACGTTTGCTAGCAGGGAGTATGACTTCTTCCTTGAGTTCGTAATCCAGCGGCGCGGGACTGCAGACCGCCGTGGCTTTTTCACTCGTCGACTCTGTGGCCGAAGCATCCACAACAGGGAGCCCCCACAGTAGGCATGCCAACAAAGCAATTACATAGTGTTGTGTTGCAACGTTCTTCGTCTTAATCGTAACCATTCGGCATTTATCCATTCTTAATTCTTTCTTCTTTCTTAATTCTGGCTTCCTAATTCTACATTCCCCGCCCTCATACTACGGATCAATCATCGACTGTGTAAGAGCCTGCCCGTCCTTGCGGTTGGCCAGGTAGCTGTGCGTCATGTAGTCGATTTCGTAGCTAATGGCCCGCACCGAGCCGTCGCAGAAAACGAACATGCAGGAGCCGGGATGGGCGCTGCCGAAGATTTGGAAGTTAGTGTGTCCGGGGATATCCTGCATGGGGCGATCATCTTCAAGGGGGCGGGCGAAGCGGTGCGTATCGACGTCGTAGCCCTGGTACATCGACTGGTTGTCGCCGCCGTCGTTGCCGGTCGTGTACTGGTCGGCGTTGAGGTACTTTTCACCAAATAGATATGTGCTGCTGGTGCCGTCGGTTATGTCGCCGATGTCGATTAACTTGCGATACGGACTTACGCCCGTGTTTGCCGATCCGTCGGGCCAGGCAAAGCCACCGCTGTCGGCCTGTGCGATATTATCCGGCCCTGCTGTTCCCGCCATTTTGTAATCGCCGCAGTTGATGACATAATCTGTCCGCGCGGTTTGCTCGGGAGTAGGGGCGACGTTACGGAATTTAGCTTCCGGGTTGGGGTACGTTTTGCATGCCCGTCGGCTGGGACAAGAGAATATGCTAATGGGTGTTTCCAGTACGGCTTTGGCGGCCACCTGCTTTTTAATGCCCGGCAAACCTTCGCCTAGATTGTGGAGATCCTCTTGCTCGATGAAGGGCAGGATGTTGAAGACCCATCCACCCGGCTGGTCGATGCCGAACCCTCGATCGGGATCGCCCACCCAGAGCGTTCCCCAGCCGCTGGCGGGAAAGTGCCCCAGGGCGTCGAGGTGCGCGTGAGTGCCGATACCCAACTGCTTAAGCTGATTGGTGCATTGCATCCGCCTCGCGGCCTCGCGAGCCGCTTGCACGGCCGGCAGAAGCAAGGCGATGAGGATGCCGATAATGGCGATAACGACCAATAGCTCGACAAGAGTAAAACCGCCGCGGCGGCCGAAACCGTTCGACGTGTTACGTGGAGTTTGTGGCATGTATTTTCCTTGCTTTCTCGTAGGGTGCGTCCGCGACGCACCACCGATCAGAGCGTGCGCCGCGGACGCTTGTACCCCAGACGTTTGTACCCCGGTCGCCTCTTTTTTTGTATTAGCAACGATTGCGGCGGCAGACAACCGCAGCAATCGCGATACCAACCAACAAGATCAATGCAGAAGGTTCCGGAACTGGAGTGAGTCCCCAACGTTGCATCAGTTCTAGTTCGATGGCCGCCAGTTCGCTTTCGCCGAGCAGGCCTTCGAAAACGATCAGCTCGCACAATTCGCCGTGATATCCATAGGCGCCGTTAACGGCGTAGCCCACGTTCAGTCCGTTGATGCCGCTGGAGAGCATGTCGCCGGAAAATATCTCATTGCCGTTGACTCGCAATTTGTCGTCGGTTCCCGTGGTGTGCGTAACGGCGGTTACGAACCACTGGTCGATCGCGCTGTCGCCCAACCCGGCGGCATCGACCAAAACACGGTCACCGCCGTTGTAGGAATCGGTTGCGTCGTCGTATCCGCCGCTTTGGATCCAGTCGGTTTCCGATCCGGTTTGCAAATCGCCATACAAAAGGAATTGACGGTCGCGTTCTCCATCGGTCGGGTCGGATCCGTCGTATAGGAACGTTAAGTTTGTGGCATGGTCTGTGTCGAAATCGTTGGCCTTCCAAACGGCCAGCACGGTGCCCGCCGCGGCGGTTCCCCACTCCTCGGCCGTACCCAAAAGTTTGTCGTCGCCGTCGAACGTCAGCGTGGCCTGGCCGTCCGGGCCGTTGTTGGTCGGTTCGGGATCGCCGGCGACAACTTCCAGGTGGCGGTTGTTGCCAGACTGGTCGCTCCACCAGGCTGTCAGTTCTCGGTCGCTCACGTCTACCCAGGTTGTCACGCCGGCGTCGGCACGATACCAGGCGTAGGGTGTTGTGCCACCTTCGACGACAGGCCCACCGGCAACCGGGCCGGGCCGTTCGGGGCGTTGGGGTAGTGCAATCTCAACGGCGGACGTAAGAGCGGTCCCCTCGACGCCGGCCTTGTAGACGCTGTAAATTTCGTCTTCACTAAGCGACCGACGCCACATGCCCACGTCGTCCATCTTGCCTTCATAGGAAAAATCGTACGCGGTTATGCCAGGGTTGGTTCCAAAGATCAGATTCTTGCCGGGTGCCGTGATCGACGTGCCGGCAACTGTTTTATCGTCGACACTGTAGTAACCTGTTGTCCACCCCGCGTTAAGGCCGTCGTAGTAACCGCGCACCACTTCATTACCGCGGTCGAAGACCATGGCCAGATGGTGCCATTCGGTGTCGAATGCGGCCGTGTAGCGTTGCTCGGCCCGCGTTGCGCTGCCGCCGGCGGCCGAGGTACGCGCACAAATTGGGTTTCCCACGCCGTTGACATACATCATGTATCCAGGATCGCTGCTGCCGGCATTGCCCTTGCTGATGAAGACGTCGGCGTTGCCCGCGGCTACCGTGGCGGCCTTGAACCAGAACGAGACCGTGTAGTTGTCCAGGCCCGGATCGAGGTAATCGCCCACCGTGACATAGTCGCTATTGTTCGCACCGCCGCCGAAATTCAAGGCGCCGCCGATGATGCCCGTGTCGGCCGTGACGTTGCCCACGACCAGACCGGGATAGGAGCCGCTTGCGGAATCGGCGACGATACCGCCGCTGTCAACGGCATCGAACGTCCAATAGGCTTCCAGTCCGGCGATGATTTCAGCCTGGGCAGGGATCGTGCCCAGGGCCAAGATTGTAAGCGGCGCTAAGAGCATTGCCGCCAGGAATAGTTTTCGTGAACGCATGGTTGCTTTCTCCAGTAGTGTTCTAGTAGGATGCGTGCCTGCACGCAACAATCACATAACCTATTCTCTTCCTGTTTCAACGGGTTTTTAACGGCGGTTGCGGCGGCACAAAACCGCGGCGATCATAATACCGGCCAACAAGGCCAGTGCAGCGGGCTCCGGAACTGATGCGGACGCCGAACCCGCCTGCCAGTTGGTGGCCAGCAGCGTTGCATCGATATCGTCGACACGTCCGTCGCCGTTGAAATCGCCCATCTCCCAAGTTGCTCCGGTCAATGTCAGCCAATTGTCTGCCAGAGTTGCGGCGTCTTCGTCGTTTACCACGCCGTCGTTGTTAGTATCACCGGGTATCTGTGCGGCAACTCCCCAACGAGCCATCAGTTCTTGTTCGACTGAGGTGGCCTGGGTTGTCAAGGCGCCGAATTGGGTTATTTAAGGTGAATTC
>CAZISU010000503.1:0-5220 GCA_964541935.1 uncultured Planctomycetaceae bacterium
CGTCACGTTGCAAATCGACGACGAACTGATTACTTACAGCGGCATTTCCAAGCAGCCGCCCTACGCGTTCACGGCCTGCAAGCGTGGCGTCCTGGGAACGCGCGTTGCCGAGCACAAAAAGGGTGCGGCGGTTCACCATCTCAAAGAATGCTTCGGCCGCTTCGTACCCGATCCCAAGACCACGCTACTGGCCGAAGTCGCCGCTAAAACGGCCGAGATGTTCAACACCTGCGGCTTCGATATGATCTACCTCGACGCCTTGGATGGCGAGGATATTCTTGGCGGCCCCGCCGATGGCTGGCACTACGGCTCGAAGTTCGTTTTCGAAATCTGGAAGCGGCTCAAACGGCCCGCTCTGATGGAAATGAGCACCTTCCATCACCACCTCTGGTACGTCCGCTCAAGGCATGGCGCCTGGGACCATCCCACCCGCAGCCACAAACGCTTCATCGACAAGCACTGCAAAGCCAACGCGGGCTGTCGGCAAATGTTCTTGCCCGCCCACCTGGGCTGGTGGGCGTTGAAGACCTGGAGCGGGGCGCAAGGCGAGCCCACCTTCAGCGACGATATCGAATACCTGATGTGCAAATGCATCGGACTCGACACGGGCATGTCAATGATGGGAATCGACCCGTCCACCATCGCCTCCAAGCCCGCTCTGCCACGCCTGGCCGATATCATCAAACGATACGAAAACCTGCGCCACTCCGGTCAAGTGCCCGCCGAGATCAAAGCCAAGCTGCAAGAGCCGGGCCAAGAGTTCACACTCATCGGCAGCCTGGAAAAGGGATGGCAGTTTCAACCGACCCAGTACGCCAAGTACAAGGTGACCTCCGCCGACTCGCCAAGCAGCACCTGGCACACGACCAACAAGTTCGCCGCCCAGCCGCTTCGTCTGCGGATCGAGGCCTTGATGTCGGCCGGACCATACGACGCGGCCGACAACATCACATTGGCCGATTTTGCTAAAGCCGATGAGTTGAAACACGCCCGCTCGGCGCCCGGCGTAAGCGCTACGCTTGCACCCTCGAACGTCCAAGTTAAGACCGGCGCCGCCAGCGGCTGTTTCTCGGCGTCGCACACCCAAGCTGGCAGCAGCAATACCTGGACGCAATTCCAAAAGAAATTCGCCCCCAGTTTGAACCTGGCCGCCCAGCAGGCCATGGGCGTCTGGGTTTATGGCGACGGGCAAGGCCAGGTGCTGAACCTGCAAGCACAAAGCCCGTCGCACGTCAGCCACGCCGACGGCGACCACTACATTATTGTCGACTTCACGGGCTGGCGATACTTCGAACTGATCGAACCCGAAGGCCAACGGCACGCTTCATACAAATGGCCCTACGGCGGTATCTATGCGACCTATCGCGAACGGGTTCACCACCATAACGTCGAGCACCTCTCGCTGTGGTACAACAATCTTCCGGCCGGCAAAAAGGCCACCTGCTACCTAAGCCCCGTCATGGCACTGCCGCTGGTTAACACCCGGCTCATCAACCCGGCCGTCACCATTGGCGACAAGACGGTCGTGTTTCCCGTGGAAATCGAGTCGGGCAGCTACCTGGAGTTCAACAGTCCCGACGATTGCAAACTCTTCGGCCGCGACGGCAAACTGCTTGCCGACGTAAAGCCGCAAGGGCCCGTCCCCATTCTCGCGCCCGGCGATAACCTGCTAAAGTTCGCCGCCACTTCGCCGCCCGGCATCAGCGCTCGCGCAAACGTAACCGTTATCGGCCAAGGCAAGGTTCTGTAAACTGCCAATTATGACGTTACCAATCTCTACGGCAGTTTAACGGTTACGCGATTCGGCGTCTTCTTTCCCAAAATCAAGGTTTTCTCCACGCCCGGTTTCCCGGCCACGGAAACAACCAACTTGTACTCACCCAAAAAGCCGCGAAAAGCAGCCGTGCCATCGGCGGTCGTTTTCTGCGTCGCGCGGGTCCACCACTTCTGCTTGACGAGCTTTTTGAGTTCCTCGTAGGCCGGCTTGGGGCTCATGTCGGCCCGCAAGAAACCGGCCGGAGCGGATTGCCACGCGCCGCGGTCGGAAAAGTCCCACCAGGTAATCGCCTCGACCGCCGGATGGGAAAACAGCATCGTATAGAAACGCACGACTTCCCGCGCCTGATACTTTTCGCCCTCGGGCGTCGTGGGCCAAGGCGTACCGCCTTTCGCCAGACTCCAACCCCGCTTGCCCGAGACGATTGTCGTCTCGGTGAAATGCAAGGGCACGCCGAAGCGAGCGAACCGCGTGCATACATCCCAGATCTTTCGATTGCTCCAAGCGCCGCCGTGCATGTGGCTCTGGATGCCGATCACGTTATAGAGAGGTTTGCCCTCGTTGTCGACCAACTGTTCGACAACTTTTTCATAGGCCGGGTCGACGCGATAATCGTTAATCAACAGCGTCGCCTTGGGGTTGGCCCGGCGGGCTTCTTCGAAACAACGTCGCGTAAACTCGATCTGCCCGACCTTCTTCCACATGGCAGTCATTTTGGGCGCACGATCCTTGACGAGAAAATCCCGATCGTAGGCGGTTGCCTCGTTCACGACGTCCCATCTATCGATCTGACCACGGAAACGCGTGACGCAATCGTCGATCCGCGCCAATTGCAGTTTGAGCAGTGCGTCCGCATCCTCCGGAAACCAGGAAGAGTCCATATAGTTCCACGCCAAGGGGTGCCCCTTAACGGCGATGCCCTGCTCGTCGCACCAGTGGGCTATCCGCTCCGTTCGCTCATGGGCCGGCTTGCCGGGCTTCGACTCGTACGACCACCAGTAAAACGGTAACGTGGCAAAGTTGAGCAACTCTTCGTACCGTGCTCGATAGGCCGCCTCGCTGGCCTCGTCGCCGCAACGCCCCCACTTGAAAATGTTAGCGCCGAACAGAAACGCATGCCGGGTTTGCTCCAGCTTAACGGTCGCGCCGGGCAGCGGCCGGCCCGAGGCGTCGAGCACTTCGACGCTCAGGTCCGCCTTGCGGTGCTTCTCGATCCGCGCGTCGGCCCCGGCCAGCAGTTCGTCGTCGCTGGGCTGAGCCCAAACCGCCGACACCAAAAGCAAAGCCAGAGCACAAACGCACACAGCGCCACGCATGAAAATTGCCGTACAATAAGCCGGAAAAGACATGGCGCGATACCTTAAGTTACCTGTTTTACCGAAGAACCGTCTCAGTCGTTCACATAAGTCTCGAGGAACCGGGCCAGACGGTGGAAGTCGGAATCGGCTTCGATGTGACGAACCACCGTGACCAGCGTTTCCGGATCGACCAGCTTATCGAAAGACACGTAGTTGAGGTCCAATTGTCCGCTGACCGAAACCATCACGCCGTTGAGGCGTTTCTCGACCAAAGCCCGATAGGCGCCCACGCCCAACTGGCTGCCCAACATCACGTCGAAGGCGTGCGGCCGTGCGCAACGGCATTCGTAGCCCAGTTGCAGTCCCGTGATCTTGCGGCTCTTACCCATCTGACGCTCGTATTCGGCGGTTACCAGATCGGTGAAGAAGCGGCAGATGTTCAGCTTCGACGAGATGGAAATGTGCCCGTGCTCGTCGCGGGGGATGCCCTTGATTTCCGAATAGGGCAGGTACTCGGCCAGGCCCTCGGCCAACACGATCACGCCGTACTGTTTACCTTCGGCCTCTTCGCGCACACGCATCGTGGCCACGATCCGCTTGACGACCTCTTCCACGTCCATCACGTTGCGGGCGGTCGTCTCGCCCGTCGTGGGGTCGACAATCTCTTCCTTGGCCGCATATTTGCCGGTGATGTCTTCCACGCTGATCACCAGGCTGGCTTCGCCGGCAATCGCCGCACCATAGGCCAACCAGCCGGCGCTGCGGCCCATCGTCTCGGCAACATAGTAGCTCTGAGCGCTTTCGGCGTCGGCCAAGAGGTTGCGAATCTCGGCCGCCAGCGTCTCGACCGCCGTAAAGTAACCGAACGTGAAATCGATGCCGCGATAGTCGTTGTCGATCGTCTTGGGCAAATGCACCACGGGAATCTTCTTGCTGCCCTCGGGCAACATCTCTTGATACATCTTGAACTTGTTGGCCGTCTTCAGCGTGTCGTCGCCGCCGATCGAGATCAAAGCGTCTACGCCCATCGACACCAAAGCGTCGTAGACCGTCTTCAGCGGAGCCGTGCGTTCTTCGTCCTTGAGGTGCTCGGGCGACGAAACGTTCTTGCCCGGGTTGGCCCGCGCGGTGCCGATCATGATGCCCCGGCTATTTCGCGTACGCTTCAGCACGTTGTGCGTGATTTGGATATAGTCGCGCCCCTCTTGCATCGGGTTGTCGGCCCCATACTCCATCAGGTGCGAATATCCGTGCATAATGCCGACCACTTCGGCGTTGTTTCGCAGGAACGAAACGGCCGCGGTGGAAATAACCGCATTGGCCGCCGGGGCCGGCCCGCCGGCAAAAAGGATAGCGACGCGGCGAATACTAGACTCCGTTTGGGGGGGTCTGGACAATGTGCTCATGGAACTCTCCAACTGATTGATATATGATGTGTAATAATCGGGCTAAACGCCCGTAAATTGTCCGAATCCAGTATTATACCCGTTTTCAGAAAGGGCAAAAAGGAGGCCGGCTTTGGCCATATAAGCCTGAGTTTTTCATTTAATCCATACTAACCCGAAGCGCAAGCGAGGGACACATACCGTTTCGACCTCGCTTTGCCATAGAATTCTAGCCCGCAAAACGCAACGTAGGCCGGGTTATAACCCGGCGATGGGTAGATTGGTGATGCAGATGGATGGGGCTGTAGGGTGTGTGCGCTCACACCGAGAATCATTCTCGTTCAACATTAAACCCCACCGCGCCAGAAACCTGCTCGGCATAACACGCACGCCAGACACAAGCTCAGTAAACCAATTAGCAATGACGGCTCAGGCACGCTCAACTCGGTATCCACACCGACCTGCCAGTTGGCAGCCAACATCGTGGCGTCAATCTCGTTGACCGTGCCGTCGCCATTGAAGTCGCCCATTCCCCAAATAGCGTGTTCCTTTAGCCAATAATTGGCAAGTAACGCGGCATCGGCATCATCAACCATGCCGTCACAATTGGCGTCGCCCTGCAGCTTGCTCAGAGTCAACACAGTATATTCGTTCAAGTCACCCTCGTTGAAATATTCCAACGTATAATCGACTCCATATGTGGCCCCGGTTAGTGTAACATTTGTTCTGTAAAAAGAAATCAAGGCCGTGCCGGCTCTGC
>CAZISU010000504.1:0-5213 GCA_964541935.1 uncultured Planctomycetaceae bacterium
TCCGAAAACTTGATGCGGATATTCAATTGGTTTGCCGGGCCTTGCTTGAGAAGTGCTTGGTGATGCTGGCTTGCTATCGACTACCCTTCTGAGTTTATCCGCTTTTTTTTCCAAGTCAGCGAGAGATGAATTAGTGATTGGAGGCGAAAAATTCTCCATTTTATGATAAGTTAGATCTTTAGTAGCAGCGGTTTCTTCCACAGAAGAATATCGCAGTTCACTCGCTGGTTCTTCTACAGACGGAGTTCTGGTTGTCGACATTACCTCGTCCGACTTCATGCTCATCCTACGCGCGGCTTCTCTTGGCGCTTGCACTGCTGGTAAAAGCAATGCAAACAACACGATCAAGGCGGCAACGCCCGATCCGTAAAGGGCCACGCGACGCAGTAAGCGGTTCTGTTTATTCGCGGGCTTCAGCCTATACTTAGGTTTCACCGCCCGCACCACCTCCGTTTTCGGCAACGGCTCTTCGCCCAGCGTCTTCTTCAGCTTCTCCGCCACTTCGCGGATACCCTCCACCTCGGCCGCCAGGGCCGGATCTTTCTCAACAGCCGCTTGCAACTCGGCTGCTTCCTCCGACGGAAGCTCGCCCAGCGCGAATGCGGTTAGTCGCGGGTCGTTTTTATCGATAGACATGATATGTTCCTTGAAAGAGTACAGAAGGAAACAATGAAAACGAAGACTTTTATTGTTGGGCTATTTACAAGGCCGATAAAACGGCAACAAATTCTTCCAAAAAAGATCTCCGCAATACCATTTTTGTTACCTTCCTTTCCTTCTGTTAAAACTATTTGTACTTTTGTTTTATCTATAAACGGTTATTTCAATTTTTCACGTAGCGACTTAATCGCCGAATGCAACAGCCACCCCACATTCGACTTTGTCTCCCCGGTAACATCCGCGATCTCCGCATAGCTGAGCCCCTCTTGGAACTTTAGCCGCACGGCCTCGCGCTGCCGCACCGGCAGGGCGTTCATTTCGCTCATTAACATGGCATATTCCTCGTTCGCTTGGGCAAGTGCCGCCGGGTCGGCCGAAGCCGTGTCGGCGGCCAGCCAATGGGGATTTTCCAACGGTTCGGTTCGCGCTCGTCGTCGAAGCAGGTCCAACGCACAATTTCGCGCCACCCGATAAAGCCAGGCGCGCAGGTTTTTCGGAGGCGGTTCTTCAGTTTGCAACCGCCCGAAGGCCTCTTGCACGACATCGGCCGCCAGGTCGGCGTCGCGCAGCAGTCGGGTGGAATACCTCTGCAATTGTTTTTCGTGCCGCGTGGCAGCTTCAGTAACGAGTGCGATTTCCGTCATGGTTCTCGCGTCCGGATGTTTACGGACGATTCTGCCAGAGTTAGTTGAAAAGACGTCTTCCGCATATTGTGACGCACGAGCGGAAGTTTTATTAGTGAAAATTTTTATATTCCAATCGGGGGGGGTGAATACTAACCCGAAGCGCAAGCGAGGGGCTGGTGATACTGGGTATACATCGCGTCTCTCCTCGCTTGCGCTTCGGGTTAGTATTATACGCGATCAGGTGGTCGACACCCCACCCACTGCAAAAAATCTGCAAATACCGCTTGCAAACGCCGATATCAAACGTCTATAATCCCAAATATCAAATACGTTCCCATATAGCAAATGCCACCATGACTGAACGATACGTAGTCCCAGGCGTCGATCGGGCTTTAACCGTCCTCGAACTTCTGGCACAGCAGCCAGAGGGACTCTCGATGATCGAGATCGCCGCGCGGACGGGCTTTCCCAACAACAGCGTCTACCGCATTGCCATGACGCTTTGCCGACGCGGATACTTGCGACGCTCGGCCGAGACCAAACGTTTCACCATCACCCGCAAGTTTCTCAAGCTGGCCTTCCCCAGCGTTCATCACCTCAACATCGTCGAGGTCTCGATGGACGTCATGGAGGAACTCCGCGACGAGGTCGGCGAGAGCGTCTTCCTGGCCGTATTTACCAAGTCGGCCGGCGACAAGACGCAGGGCGAGGGCGTAGTCTTGGCCCAATCCCCGGCCCTGCACCCCATCCGCCTGATGGTCGAGCCGGGCACGCGGTTCGACCTCTACAGCACAGGCCCCGGCAAGGCCATGCTAGCATTCCTGCCCGACAAACAGCAGGCACGTCTGATCGAATCGTTCGACTACAAACCACACACCCGCAACACAATCACCGACGCCGCAACCCTCCGCAAGGAACTGACCGAAATCCGCCACTTAGGCTACGGGCTGGACCGCGGCGAGTCCTTCGAGGGCGTGCATTGCGTAGGCTCGCCACTGTTCGACGAACACGGAGCCGTACTAGGCGCAATCTGGGTCTCCGGCCCAAGCACCCGCCTGCCGGAAACCGAATTCGAACGTATCGGGCTGGACGTAGTATCGAGTGCAAAGCGGATCTCGCAACGGATTGGATACTATGGGGAGAGGGGAGATGACAGAAATGTCGAATGAGGAAACCAGAATGAAGAATGAATGTCCAATGAACAATGTCCAAACCTAAAACCTAAAACCTAAAAAAAGGAGCCCCGGATGTCCCATCTACACGAACTTTCTGGATGCGCGTGCTGTTCGATGAATCGCCGCAATTTCATGGCCGGCTGCGCGACTTGCGCCGGCGCGATGGTAATACCCACGTCAGGACTGTTTGCCGCTGGCGACGGTGCGAAAAAGAAGAAGCGGATTCGCGTGCTCTACTCGCTGCACGCCGACGTGCAGCCCGGGCCGGACTGGCCAAACGTGGGCTTCAACTTCACCCCGGTCATGAAACGCATGACGGCCGCGCTTTCGGCCGGCTGCCCCGAAATAGAGTTCATTCCCACCACCGCCAACGGCCCCGAGCAGGCCAAGGCCATTCTGGAAAAAGACAAATCGGCCAACATCGACGGCTACGTTGTCATGCAGATGAACTGTTGGAACCGCGTGGTGCAGTCGATGGTCGCCTCGGGCAAGCCCGTCTTGTACGCCGATTTCCTCTACGCCGGCAGCGGCGGGTTCCTGGTCTACTCGTCCGGATTCCTTCGCCGTCAGAGCAAGAACTTCGCTTTCATCGGCTCGTCGCAATTCTCCGACGTGGTAGAAGCGGCCAAGTGCTTCATGACGATCGAACAGCCCGACCAGTTCGCCGCGACGGTGGCCAAGGTTAGAAAACAGCAAACCCAGGCTCCCAGCGGACAAGATTGCAAGCCGGACGAAATCGACCTTCTTTCCCCGACCGCGTGGAAAGAGAAGATGAAGCAGTCGAAGATTCTCACCATCGGCGGCAAGGGCTGGCGGGGCCCGAAATCTGTCATCGAGGAATTGGGCGTACAAGTCGCCGAGATCCCCTACGCCGAAGTCAATGACGCCTGGAAAATCGCCGACAAGGAAAAGTCCAAGCAAGTCGCCGACATGTGGCAGAAACGAGCCAGCAAAATCGCCGACGTCTCGCGCAAGGAGCTGGAAAACTCGGCCGCAATGTACCTGGGCATGAAAAATGTCTTGAAAAAACACGCCGCCGACGCGATCACCATCAATTGCCTGGGCGGTTTCTATGGCAACCATATTCACGCCTACCCCTGCCTCGGCTTCCACGAACTGTGCAACGAAGGGCTGGTCGGTGCCTGCGAGTGCGACCTGCTTTCCACCGCGACCATGGTGGGCTTGAAGAACCTCACCGGCGGCCGCACCGGATTCATTTCCGACCCGGTGATCGACTTCGCCAAGCGACAAATTATCTACGCCCATTGCGTAGCCCCCAACCGTGCCTTCGGACCCAACGGCCAGAGCAATCCCATCGAGATTCTCACCCACAGCGAAGACCGCCAAGGCGCCTCGCTACGTTCGCTTTTGCCCACGGGCTACATGACCACCACGATCGAACTGGCCGCCTTCAACAAGGAGTTGCTCTTCCATCGCGGCAAGGCGGTCGACAACATCATCGAGGACCGCGCCTGTCGCACCAAACTGGCAGTCGAGCCCGACGGAGACATCGAAAAACTCATGACCCAATGGGATCGCTTCGGCTGGCACCGCGTGACCGCCTACGGCGACCTCAAAGACCCGCTCTTCGAAATCGCCAAAATGCTCAAGTGGAAAATCACCGAAGAGGCGTAACAGTTTTCTAGAAAAACATCTATTGCGTGTGGCACGTCCCTGAGCACAGCGAAGGGCGTGCCACACGCCTTCAACGCCAAGTTTTTTTCATTTCCTCGGCGGAATATCCAGCGACCAAACCTCGTTACTAAGTTTCGGCCGAGGCAGCCCGCCCATCACCCAAATCTTGTCTTGAAACACCATGGCCGAATGCTCGTGGCGAGATTTCCAGACTCGCTTGGATACGAGCCGCGTCCAGTCCTTGCCGTCGCGCGAGTGCCACACGTCGCCGTAGTTGTCGGTTTTTTTAGACCAGCCGCCGATCACCCACATGCGGTCGCGGTAAACGACTGCCGAGAACCAAAGCCGCGGCCCCCAAGCTGCGGCCTCGGTGACCTTGGTCCAATTGGCACCGTCTTCGCTGCACCACACGTCGTTCAGAGCGTGGTGGCGGGGCACGTAGTTTCCACCGCCAAAGATCCACATCTTGCCGTCGAACACAACCGCTTGATGATAAGCACGCGGTGACCAGGCAGCGTTCTTCGTGGCCGCTTTCCAGTTCTCGCCGTCCGAAGAATACCAAACGTCGTTCTTTAGGCTCTTGTCGTCGCCGAAGTAGTAGTTTTCGATCCCACCGAGAATCCACATTTTGCCCTTGAAGACCACGGCCGCGGCCGCCAGACGCGGCGACCAGGCGGCACCTCGCTCGGTTTTCGTCCAATTCTTCCCGTCGGTCGATCGCCAGACTTCGTTGCTGGCCGAGTGGCCCGGCAATCGGCCGTTATACCAACCGCCCATCAGCCACATCCGCTCGTCGAACACCAGCGTCATGGGCAAGTCACTGTGCTTCCACGGCGCGTCGGCTTCAGCCAGATTCCAATTCTTGCCGTCCGCCGTGTTCCAAACATCGCGTGGCGGCGCGGCATGTGAAGTAAACCAGCCGCCGAATATCCACATCTTATCCTTATAGACAAGCTCGCCCGGCGAATCGCGACCCGCCCAAGCGGCGTTGTCCGTAACCAGTTTCCAATCGGTAGGAGCGATTTTATTATCCGCCGCCGACGTGGCAACAATCATCGCGAGCAGGCAAGCAGTGAGAATGATGTATTTGAGCATGGCGTTTGAATCTGAGGTAGGA
>CAZISU010000505.1:0-5210 GCA_964541935.1 uncultured Planctomycetaceae bacterium
TCCAGCCTTGTCGGCGGGGCTCTTCGGCAAAACGCCTACTACTTCAGGGGCACTCTTGCCGTCCTTGATGTGCACGCCGATTGCGACCCGTAGCGGTGGAATGGCCCTGTACGGCACGCTCACCACGCCGATCGCCAGCGGTTCGTCGCCCATGCCGGCGGCCGCAACCAGATTGCCGACCGCCGTTTCCTTCAATGTCCAGGGGATGACCGGTAGATCCACCGCATCGATTTTTAACATGGCCAGATCGAAACGCGGATCGACGCCGACGATGCTGGCTTCCAGGTCGCGGCCATCGCGGAGCCGGCAGACGATACGGCCCTTTAGTTCGCTGGCCTTGGTAAGAATCCAGCCATCGGGGCCCACAATCGTACCCAAGACCGCGTCTTTTCCGTCGCACTTCACTCGGGCGACACATTTGGACGCCTTGGCCACAACATCGCGGAAGGCTGATTTTACATTTGCGCTATCGCGTTTAGGAACGTCGTCTTGCCAGGCTTCGCTCTTTTTCAGCCGTTCCCAATTGTCGCGAAAAACGTCGATGGGGACGTGGTAGTTCATGGCAATATCGCCGCTGATGCGGCTATTGATGCCGATGATGCGGCCGGCCAGGTCGACCAGCGGTCCGCCCGAATCGCCGCCGATCAAGGGGCAGTCGGTTTGTACCGTGCGTTCTTGAATCTTCAAAATACGTCCGATGCGGACAACCGGCGGGCGGTCTTTTTTCTTACCCAAGGGGTGTCCCAAGACGACGCACCACATGCCCAACTTGATGTCCTTGCGGTTGCCTTGTTCTGCGAAGGGCCACTCGCCAGCAGTGCTGATTTTCAACATGCCGGCGTCGGGCGAGCTATACACGCCCAACGTAACCGCGTCGACTTCCTTGCCGTCGGAGAGGGTGACCTTGGCCTTTTTGCCTGGCTTGCCGGCAACGTGTCCGGCCGTGAGAATGTAGCCGTCTTTGCTAACGATTACGCCCGAGCCCGAACCCGAACCGATGCGAATGGCCACGGTTGCGGGCAGAACCTTGGCGGCGGCCGCCTTCACCTGCTCTTCAAGCTTGAGAAGCTCGTCGAGATTTTTTGGCGGTATTTGAATCTCCGGCTCGGCGTCAGACGCTTTTTGCAGGAGCGATTTTTCGGGCAGCGCTTTTGGGGGAGCCGGCTTCGCGTCTGCTCTGAGCGGTTGCACCGATAAGGCAAAAATTGCACAAATCAGGAAAACCGTGGCCGGGATAGAGGATATAGTTTGTTTATGTCGTGCTGTATGATGTGTTCGAGGTAAAGGCGAAATCACTGGGGCACTCCGTTTCGCGGCGAGAAAAGGCGCTAAATGACGCGGCTACGTACGAAGGCTATTATGATTGGTATACGCCCAGAAAACAATGAATTCCTTGCCCAGAGTCTCTGCCCAGGGGCTCTGGCGGCAGCGAGCCCCAGGTTCAGGAACTTGCATTACCCGCCGCGGAATGCCGTAACGTGAATGCTGAAAGGAACTTGCGCCTTGATTCTACGGCGACCAAGCCGGCGCTTCTTCCAGGGAATCGTCGCCTGCGACATCGATAGAGTGGCGGCTGCCGTCCGCAAAGGTGACAGCTAAGATGGATATACCCCATTTCCCATCGATCATTTTACCCTGGCAGTGAACGGTGGCGGTGCCTTTGGGGCCTTTCAGGTCGAAGTAGAAGTTAGCGTTGCCGCTGGCCGATTTGGCGTTGTCGGTGCTGACTTCGCCGCTGGCCGCTCCTTCCTGCTCAAGCGGCTCGCCCAATTGCTTTACGACTTCGGCATCGGCGCGGAGTTGTTCCATTGCCATCTGGAACGGTGGGCTGGTCTTGATGTTCCTGGCATCGAGCCACGCCTTGACTAGTTCGCCTTTAGTGACAAAGCTCACGAATAAAGCTCCGCAGATCAGTAAAAGCACCGGAACAAACCATTTCCAGTTTCGCCCCATCCAGCCGCATTTGCACGGGCTTTCGCCCGGGGTGGAATTTCCGTTATCCATCACAAATATCTCCTACTGCCTGCTTCGGTTCTACAAGTTCGACCGGCAGGATAATGTTGTTGCTTTCGATTATCTTGCCCGCGATGAGTTTTTGCAAGGTTTTGGCGACCAGGGTTAGCTGTTCGCGGCTGGACTGTTTTGCGCAGGCTCGCGGCAGCCCCAGCTCAGCGGAAAAGTGTCTGTCGTTGGCGTCGAAGATTATATCTAAATCTTGCGGAACCCGCATCGACCGCGAGCGTGCGACCTCGGCTGTCACTTTGGCAAATAGCGAACTGCGGCAGGCCATTCCCGTCGGTCGGTTCTCGAGGGAAAGAACACGGGACATTTCAGTTTTTATCAACGCGACATCTTCGGGTATGGAACGCGTTGAGAGTACGCCGTAGCTCATTCTAGCGTCAGCCAAAGCTTGGTTGACGCCATCGGCCAGCAAGTTATCGCCCAGCAGCCAACGTTCCCGCGTAAGCAACATGATGCGGCGATGGCCGCGATCAAGCAAGTATTTCGCCATCAATCGCCCTGCTTCGAACTGATCGTGGTCGATGGACGGTATTTTCGTGATGTTGGGATAAACAGAGCCGAACGAAACCGCCGGCAGACGATGCTCCTGCACCATCTCCTGTACCAGTTCCTGCTCTTCTCGCGGACAACTCACAAGGACGATACCCGCCAACGATCCGTCGGCCGTGTGCTGTTTGAAGATTTGCCGCACTATTTCCGACGGATTTTGATGCGGAAGGACGTTCGACTGCACCTGATAGTCGGGCAACACGGTATGCAGGCCTTGCAAGCAATCGCCGATCACGGGGGTCCACAATTTCTTGTTTTGCGAAAGCCCCTTGATAATATGAATTACCCGTAACGCCGTGGACGTGGCGTTCGCTTGGAAAGCTGGCCCGATAAAGGTGCCGCGGCGGCGGTGCCGAGTCAGCAGACGACGCCCGGCCAGGACGTTCATGGCCCGATTCGCCATCACCTGGCTTACGCCCAGCATTTGGCTGGCTTCGGCGGCCGTAAGATAGTGATCGCCCACGCTTAACGATCGACTGTGAATGTCCTTGCGAAGCGTCTCCGCAAGTTTGTCGATCCTCGTAGCGTTTTTTGTCGGCAGATCCATCATACGGATTTTATAACAAAGAAAAGGCCCCAATGCAATGATAGTTCAGTGTGTCGAGACGCTTGACGCTCGTTGAAAAGCCTAATCCGGGGGGCCCTTCCCGATAAAATATTTGTTATCAACTCGCCTTGTGAGGGGATTTGCCGCGTTTTGATTCCAAGGCTTTGAAGATGTCTCGCCAGCTAATTATCCCGACCGGTATACGATCTTCATCGACAACGGGTATGCAAGAAATATTGTGCTTATTGAAAATTTCAATTGCGTCATAAATCCCCGCGCTCGGCCCCAGGGTAACGAGTTGCCGCGTCATGACTTGATGTGCTTTTTTATTCAGACTGGCCGCGTCGCTGGCCGTCTCGGCGGCAGTCCCAACGTTTGGACTGATGGCTTTGAGAAGATCCCGGTCAGAAATCACCCCAAATAATTTACCCGCTTCGACCACGAGCAGATGATGGAACCGAGTGTTGTCGAAAATCTCCTTAACCACAGCGAGTGTGTCATCCATCTCGATGGTGACGACTTTTTTGCTCATTAATTGCTCTACGCCCATGATTGCTCCATGGCAGCCTGCTGGGCAATGCCGTTAAGGATTATTATTGCTCAGATATTTCATGAATAAACATGTCCACATCACTCTTGGATTTTAGGCGTGTTTTATTCCGGGAGAACTTTTCGAAAAGCGTTTTGTGGCCCTCGTGTGATCGCAAGTCCCGCCTGTGGTAATAGCAGGATGCCCATTCCAGGAGTTGGTTCAATCCTTCTTCGGACTGTTCTCGGCCCAAATGTATTTTGCTTTCAGAGCCTCGTTCTTCAAGACGCGTTTTGCAGATGTGCCAATCGATATCAAGCCACACTAAGAGTCCGGCAACGTCGAGGTACTGCTGTGCCAACTCGCCAAACACGCCTTCAACAATCCAAGACGAACTCGCTTGACTTTCTTTTATGAGAAGCTCAATCTCCTTACGGTTCCGTTTCTTGTCGAATCTTCCTGGTTCCCAGAAAATGTCGTCAAGATGGACAATTGGTGCAGGCAGCATGTTTGATAAGCGAGTTGCCAACCAAGTTTTGCCGCTGCCGCTATTACCGAGAATGATTATCTTCATGTCACGTCCGTGCTACTGGACGTTTGTTAGCAAGTGTCTTCCAGTTCAGCCGTTGGTGCGTGTAAGCACACATCCTACGAATCGGCCCGCACCGCCTTGCCGTCCTTTTTTCCATTAGCCTTTTCCTCAATCACCTTTTCGGCTTCTTTTTGCAAACGGGCCTCTTCTAGCGGCGAGAGCTTTTCCGGCGAGGATGGTTCTTCCTCGGGCGGTTTGGCTTTGGGCGTGGGCTTGGCGGCACCGTTTCCGTTTCGGGCGGGCTTTGCCTCCGGCTTGTCGACGACCTTGAGGTAGTCGAGCTCGATGTCGTAACGGCCACGGTCCTTGGCCGATTCGAACGTTACCAAGGCGCGGCCGTTGCAGTTGACCGTTGTGACCCGTCCGGTTTGGCCCTTGAACCGCGCCAACTCCGGCAGGTCGCTTTCCACGGTCACGTATTTATCGTTATACCCCTCGCGGAGTCTGTCTATTCGTGCGAACACCATTTATATGTTATGCCTCGCTTGCGCTTCGGGTTAGTATGCTCTTAGCTTAACGCTTGTGCTATTTTTTCTTTCCGATTCGCCAACGCAAAAAGGCGTCCAGGAAACCTTGGATATTACCGTCTAAAACACTGTTGAAATTCCCGACCAGGAAACCGGTGCGGGCGTCTTTTACGCGTTGGTCGGGATGCAAAAAATAGTTGCGGATTTGCGAGCCGAAACCGACCTTGGGCATCTCGTTGTATTTGGCGGCCTGTTCGGCCTCGCGTTTTTCTTCCTCGATACGTGCCAACCGCGCACGTAGCATCTTTTGGGCCGTGGCCCGATTCTTGTGCTGGCTGCGCTCGTTCTGGCACTGCACGACGATGTTCGTGGGCAAATGCGTGAGGCGGATGGCGCTGGAGGTCTTGTTGACGTGCTGGCCGCCGGCGCCGCTGGCGCGGAAGACGTCCTCGCGGATGTCGTCGTCGCGGAGTTCGATTTCAATCGAATCCGAGACCTCGGGCG
>CAZISU010000506.1:0-5196 GCA_964541935.1 uncultured Planctomycetaceae bacterium
GGAGGAACACGCCGCTGACTAAATAGTCAAGGTTGACTTGGTGGATAATGCCTACCGCCGGCGGCACAACGCGGAAATTGTCGAACGCCTTCTGTCCCCAGCGGAGGAAACGATATCGCTCGTCGTTTCTGTGAAACTCCATGTCGATATTTTTGTCGAGCGCGTCGGCCGAACCAAAATAGTCGACCTGCACCGAATGGTCGATGGTCAAATCGACGGGAATCAGCGGATTTATCAGCTTCGGATCTCCGCCCATGCGTTGCATGGCACTTCGCATGGCAGCCAGATCGACCACGGCCGGCACGCCCGTAAAATCCTGCAAAATCACACGGGCCGGCTTGAAAGGAATTTCCACGCGGGCCGGAGCCGCCGCGTTCCAAGCGGCCATGTTCTTCACGTCTTCTTCAGAGACTTCGTAGCCGTCGCAGTTTCGTAAAAGAGATTCGAGCAACACGCGTATCGAATACGGCAGCCCCGAAATCGTCCCCAACCCAGCGTCTTCCAGTTTGCTAAGACGATAAATCCCCGCCGATCCACTACCGGTATCGAAGGTATCGCGAGCGTTGAAAGGATCGCTTAGTCGCTTGGGGGTGGATGTCATTTTACTTTCTCCCTCAGATTCTGTTTTCAAGCAGGGGACTGTCCCCTCTTCTTCGTTTTTTACAAACTCCCCCCAAGCATCCGGTACGGGTGCGTCGACGGAAATCAGTTCTTTTGTTTTTGTATGATTAAATTCCAACGTGCGGGCGTGCAACGCGATGGCGCGCAGACGCTCGTCTTCGTATTGCGTCCCAAACGCGACGGTCGAACCGTACTGCGCATCGCCCAAAATCGGGTGGCCGCGGGTGGCCGATTGAACGCGGATCTGATGCGTTCGCCCGGTCTCGAGTTCGATCTCGAGCCAACTGCCCCAGTCGTATTGCGCTAAGACCCGATAGTGCAGCACGGCCGGTTTGGCATCGGGATGGTCGGGCGTGACAACCTCGGCGCGGGCCTCGTCGGGAACCTTGCGAATGTGATCGGTCCAGGTGCCCTGCTCTGCTTCCACCCGTCCAGCCACGCAAGCCCAATAGGTTTTCTTGACGGTCCGCAGCTTGAACTGCTCGGAAAGCCGCTGGGCCGCTCGCTTGTTGAGCCCGAAAACCATGGCCCCAGAAGCGGGGCGATCTAGGCGGTGTGGGACGCCCAGGTAAACTTTACCGAGCTTTCCAGTGCGACTTCTGACGTGCTCTTTAATTCTAAGTTCTATACTATCAATGCCGGATGGTGCTTGCGTCAGCAGCCCAGGGGGCTTGCAAACCACCATGCATTTCCCTTCTTCTAAGAGGATTTCCGGCTCGATATGCTCTACTCGCGTGTTTTTTTCTGTCATGATTCGCCCCATTGTACCCGCCAAAGGCAATCCTTGCACCAGCCACACTAAACGTCTAAAGTAGGGCCATCCAACCGTTAAAACTGTTAAAATTCCCCGCCTCACAAGCAAACCAAATAAGGAGCCCCACCATGCGTAAATTGCTAGCCATTATTCCGGCCTTTCTCTTGGGCCTTGGTCTGACCGTCCTACTGCAGGCCGCCGACAAATCTGACGACAAACCCACCCCACAGGCTGACACGTCCCCATCCGAAACCGTTAAGCTCTTCGACGGCAAGAGTCTGGCCGGCTGGGACTACTACCTGATCGATCCCAACGTAAAAATGGACGACGTCTGGAGTGTCCGCGACGGCACGATCGTCTGCAAAGGTGATCCGATGGGATATCTGGCCACCAAAAAGGATTACACGAACTTCCGCCTGCTGGTCGAGTGGCGTTACCCGCCCGGCGTCGAGCCCACTAACAGTGGCGTGCTGATGCGTATCAATGGCCAGCCCAAGGGCCTGCCGCGTTGTGTCGAAGCGCAACTCAAGCACAAAAGCGTGGGCGACTTTTGGGCATTCGACGGGTTCAAAATTTCCGGCGATCCTCAAAGAACCAAGAAACTTACCAGTGACAAGTAGGTCAAACTGACCGGCATCACCAAGACGGCCGATAACGAAAAAGCCCCGGGCGAGTGGAACACCTACGAGATCATTGCCGACGGCGGCACTGTTACTCTGCTCGTTAACGGCAAGCAACTTAACCAGGCCACCGATTGCGAAATCACGCCCGGCAAAATCGGCCTGCAATCTGAAGGCGGCGAGATCCAGTTCCGTAAGGTCGAGCTAACGCCCATCCGACAAGTCGAATCGCCCAAGGGTAAAACCGTCAACCTGCTCGGAGACGAAACCCTGGCCGATTGGGACTTCTTCCTCCGCGACCGCAAGGATAAAACCAAGCAGGACACGACCACCAAGAAGGAAAAAGTCTGGCGAGTCGTCGACGGCGTGCTGCATTGCAAGGGACGGCCCATCGGCTACCTACGCACCAAGGCCAAATACGACAACTATATCCTCGACCTGCAATGGCGCTGGCCCGAAAACACAAAGCGCGGCAGCAACAACGGCGTACTGCTCCGCGCACACGGCGAAGAAAAAGTTTGGCCCAAGAGCCTCGAGGCCCAACTCAAAACAGAAAATGCCGGTGACGTCTACACCAACCACGAATTCGCCATCACGCCCGTGCCAGGCCAAACCGACGGCCGCCGCACCGAAAAGCTTTACCCCAGCAACGAAAAACCGTTCGGGCAGTGGAACGATTATCAGTTGATCGTGGACGGCGACGTTCTGACACTCAAGGTAAACGGACTGCTGCAAACGCAAATCACCGGCGTCGAAGAAATCCCCGGCTGGATCGCCTTGCAATCCGAAGGCCGGCCGATCGAGTATCGCAACATTCGACTGACGCCGCTGAAGTAAACATTAGGCATAAGAGAATCGTAGGCCGGGTTGCAAACCAGCAATTCCCCATCCTGTACGAAAAGAATGCGCCACGATAACATCGATAAATAAAGCATGTAATCGCTGTCGCAGAGAACTCAAAATGCCCAAGCAAGCCGATAATCAGGCCGAGCGACGGCGACGTTCTTGTTCCAGACGTCGACGCAGCGCCTTCTTCTCTTGCTTCGTCAGCTTGCGACCAACGTTACTTTCGGCCGTTTCCATGCCCTCCGAAAAGGCATCGCCGCCGCTGCGGGCTTTGCTTTTAGAGCGTTTGGACGCACGCCGAGACGTGCCGTGCGGTGGATGCACTCGCACAGTTTGCCCAAACAGGGCGGCTTCTTCCGCCGCGACCTCGTCTTCGTCGTACTCGTACTCTTCCGCCTCTTCTTCGTACTCGTATTCGTCCTCGGCCTCCTCGCGTACGGGCAAAAGCCCTTCGGCGTCGAGAATCACATATCGAGCGTGCAGCGTCATGGCCAGCAGCAGAAACAAATTGCCAACCATCTCGGCCCCTTCTTCCACCATCACCGCCCGCGCCCCGGCCCCGGGCATAATCCACTCCAACTGCGCCACGATCGCCACACTGTAGCAAACCGCCACCAGCACCATCGAGATCGTCGAGAGCCGGCACGGCCGCATATCGACCACCAGCCGCGTGCCCACCGCGCCAAGCAGGAAAAAGTAGGCAATAACCCACCACATCGACCCATCACCCAACAGCCGCGTGCCGGTCACCTGGGTCATCATCTCCTTAAACCCCTCGTGCAGGCTGGACGTCTCGTCGATGCTCAGCAGCAGCCAGCACATGGCCGCCCACAGCCAAACGCGATAGTGCCCGTGATAGTCGTCCGTTTTATGCCGCCGAACCGCATACACAATCACCGCCGCCCCGGCAGCCAGCAGAAACGTGGTCGAAGAGAACCACACGGCCAAACTGCCCTCACCGTCCAGATCGAAGGCCGCCACGCGCCCGTCGGTTGTCATCGGTGCCAGATTCGGCATCCATGCATACAGCATCTCCAGCCCCACCACCACGCCGATCCCCACGATAAACAGCGCAAAGATCTTAGTCAGCCCTCGCGGGACCAGGTCGGTAAGCCGAAGTTGTTCGTCCATAAAAAGCGCATCCCCATAATTCTCTGACTGTCGCTCCGCCAACTGTACATTAGCCCGAGAGCGACCGCCCGACGAGTTGGCAGACAGCCGAGACCTTCCACGAGCGGCGGTGTCATTCAACACCCGTCGTCGTCGAGAATCACGTTGTCCACTACGTCGGAACTGCATAGGAGTTAAGTTGGGTCCGCTTATATTAGCCTGAAAGAACGTTTTGCGCAATACGGATTCTGCCTCTTTCAGATTCGGCGACCAATCACCCCCAAGTAGAGTCATGTTTCCGCAGGTCCGAATAGCCCGATGATGGGAATATACTGCTGAATCCCCCTAAACACCCCAGGGCTCCAGAAATATGAGTAGCCTCGATAGCTTGCCTATCGGGGTGCCGCAGGCACAAGAGGGGGTACAACGAGAACTCACATGCCTCCTGCGGCTCCGCCGCCTTCAAGCCGCAACTTCAGTCGAAATGCCAATACCATGCAAGACAATTGCATAATCTGCTAAAAGCTTTGCACGATCTCGCAAACGGCCACAACTAGGCTTAAAGAGGTATTAAAACCACGGGGTGATCCCAGTTAAGATAAATGTACACGGGGTAAGATAAATGTACACGGGCAGCCCGCGTTCGGCTCCTGAGTAGATTCAGGTTGTCCACCCGTGCGTCACTGCAAGGAGT
This sequence comes from uncultured Planctomycetaceae bacterium, assembly GCA_964541935.1. Taxonomy (GTDB): domain Bacteria; phylum Planctomycetota; class Planctomycetia; order Pirellulales; family Thermoguttaceae; genus JAFGTN01. The sequence goes on from CAZISU010000506.1 coordinate 4,646, forward strand.
GGGCTGCCCCACACTCGATGCCAATAAGAATATACAATGGCTAGCACAAACGAACACGATTTCAATAAAGACGAAGGCAAACAGCAAATAGATTCGGCCTACCTATACATTGTCGCGCTGGTGGCGGCGGTGGGTGGTTTTCTTTTCGGATACGATCTCTCGTTAATCTCCGGAGCGATTTTATTTTTGAAAACTGAGTTCAGCCTGACGCCCTTTTGGTTCGGGTTCATTACCGGCAGTGCCGTTCTAGGTTGTCCCTTCGGCCCTCTGGCCGGCGTCTGGCTGGCCGACAAGTTTGGACGGAAGCGTACGCTTATCATAGCGTCGGTATTATTCATGGTATCGGCCCTCGGCAGCGCCGTCTCGCCCGACATGCTGCAACTTAGTGTATGGCGTTTCGTGGGCGGCATGGGAGTGGGGCTGGCGTCTACCGTTTCGCCCATGTACATCGCCGAGATCGCTCCTGCCCATCTTCGCGGCCGCCTGGTCGTGGTCAACCAGCTTGCCATCGTGATCGGCATATTGGCTTCATTCTTCGTCAACTATTTTAT
>CAZISU010000507.1:0-5195 GCA_964541935.1 uncultured Planctomycetaceae bacterium
TCATTCCGGAAATTTTTTAGAATCGTCTTCTTTTTAGCTTTTACCGGGGCTTTTTCAATAACAATTGCGGCGAGGGGAATCCCGGCTTTCTTGAGTGCTCTTAAAATCTCCGCTCCGTGAGAACATTTGTTGGTAAAGAATACTATCTTCATTGTCTCGTATGTGATTTGATTCTTGTTCAGAATATCGAGCTGATTGCCACCGGTCAATTTATGAATGGAAAGAAATAACGGAAACTCATATTTGCGGTTATATACATGATCCCACTATACTGAATTCCGCTGAGTTTGTATTCAGATATATTCGAAATTTATTAAAATTGTTATTGACATATTTTATTGCTTTCAATATGTTCAGTTCGTATTAAACGATATTAATTAATACTAATCTGTGGGTTTAAATTGAAGGGGCCGCGGTAGGGGACAATCATATTCAATCACCAACCGCCGTTGGCGGGGCAGGCATTCGAACGTCTGTCCATATCAAGGGGGAGTGGTAGGGGGGCTATAAAATTTAATGTTAATCATCTGTTTTAAAAAGTTGAGGCGAAGCCGCTTATTTTATATACGTTTTACGGTTATATTTCATGAGTAATATAAATTTAATCAAGGCCCGCGATAACATCATCGAATCCGCCGGTCGGACCACTCAGGGATTTGGTTTGGGCCGAATCATCGGTCAATTATACGTCCTGCTGTTTTTTAGCCCGAAGCCTTTATCGCTGGATGATATGGTAGAGGAGTTAAGGGTTAGCAAAGGAAGCGTCAGCACAAATATTCGGGAGTTGGAAAAATGGAGTGCCGTTAAAAAAGTATGGGTGAAAGGAAACAGGAAAGATTTCTATGAGGCGGAGATAGATTTTTCGAGAATTTTAAAGACAGGTATTAGTCCTCTCCTCCGCCGGAAGTTGAATTCTTCTCTGATCACCATTGTCGAATCAAAAGAAATTTTAGAGGGTAATCGAAAAACAATCACCGGCGAGTATCAAGAAACCGCTGATTTTTACACTGAAAGACTAAAATTAATCGAGGATGCCCAAAAAAAATTCACCAGCTTCTTTTCATTATTTGGATTATAAAGGAATAATAATATATATTTTAGTTATCATTTTCTCATAAGGAATTGTGAGTAAGCATTCAGTAGAAACGCTATTGGACATGCTAATCATTCGGCAGATATTCCTGAGAATAACTATATTGTTTTAAGGATGCTAATATAAATGGAAGAGACCTTGAAATTAACAGAAAAGTTGCCCGAAGCAGTCTATACACCGGAGTCACAATTGCGGCACCCGTGCCAGTTGATGCAAAGCATGTGGTACGACCTTATCGCGTCCCGCGAATTGGCGTGGCGGCTATTCGTAAGGAATATCAGCGCCATGTATCGACAGACCATGCTTGGTTATGTATGGGCGTTTATGCCCCCTATTTTTACCACGCTGACATTTGTATTTTTGAATTCCCAAAAGATTTTCACTGTGGGAAAAACAGATATTCCATACCCTGCCTATGTAATGATTGGAACCTTGCTCTGGCAGGGATTTGCGGATGCTATGAGGAGCCCGTTGCAAGTGATCAACCAATCCAGATCTTTTCTTTCCAAAATTAATTTCCCCCGTGAAGCGCTTCTCCTTGCAGGTATCGGTGAAGTTCTCTTTAATTTCGCCATTCGCTTGATATTAATGATCATCGTCTTTTTCTGGTATAAAATACCGGTTCCAGCAACTGTCTTTTGGGCTCCGCTTGGAATATTTGCAATGATGGCTTTTGGGTTAATGCTTGGCGTTCTTATAGTTCCTATTGGAGTGCTTTACAAAGACATTGAAAAGGGATTACCGTTAATTATCGGTATGTGGATGCTGCTGACACCCGTCGTATATCCGCCACCCACAAGTTGGCCTGCTTCCTTGCTTGTTGGCTTGAATCCTGTAAGTCCTCTTTTGACAACCACGCGGGAAATGATTACAACGGGAAATTTATCTCAATTAACAGAGTTTATAGGAGTCTTTGGTGCAACTCTTGGGTTACTGTTTATAGGGTGGATTTTGTACAGATTGGCATTGCCGCATTTAATTGAACGGATCAGCGCGTAAGAGTTGCCGATATCTTATAAAATCAAAATTCTATTACTTTGTTATTCTTGAACTGATCAGGAATCCAACAAGTAGAGATTGAGGATATTATAGCACTATGAGTAATGAAGTTCTGGTCAAAGTCGAAAATGTAAGCAAGAAATTTTGCCGCGATCTTAAAAAATCTCTCTGGTATGGGGTAAGTGATATTGCCTGCGAATTTACCGGACTGAATAATAAGAGGGATTTACGTCCAAAAGAGTTTTGGGCATTAAATGATATATCATTTGAATTAAAACGTGGAGAAGTTTTGGGTTTGATTGGTAAAAATGGAGCAGGTAAAACCACATTGCTGAGAGTGCTCAACAATTTAATCAAGCCGGATACGGGAAGAATAACTATGCGTGGCAGGGTTGGCGCTTTGATTGCATTGGGTGCTGGATTTAATCCGATTTTAACAGGCCGCGAAAATGTTTATGTGAATGCGGCTGTGCTGGGCATTAATAAAAAAGAGATTGACGCCAAATTTGATGAGATTGTCGATTCTGCGGAACTGTGGGATTTTATTGATAGTCCTGTTCAGAGCTACAGTTCTGGGATGCAAGTAAGGCTCGGGTTTGCTGTGGCAACGGCTTTAAAACCGGATATTTTGTTGCTGGATGAAGTTTTAGCAGTAGGTGATGTTGAGTTCAGAACAAAATGTTACCATAGAATTGGTGAGATACTTTCGACATCATCAGTAATTTTTGTTACTCATGCCATGGATCAAATTGGAAGGTTATGTAATACTATTATGCTATTAGATGACGGGAAAATTAAATATTATGGAGATGTAAATATAGGAGTTAACAAATATATGTCATCTTGTAATGTAATTGATGATTATGCCGTGGATGAAAATAATTACAAGATTTTTGACAAAAGAATAAAAAACTTTAAAATTAATTTGGTGCCAAATTTAATTCAAACTGGTGAAGCTGTAAATGTAGATATAAAATTGCTGTCTACGGATGATATAGATGTTGGATTGGTTGTTTGTAATTTTACTAACGATACTAGGTTATTGGTAGCTGCATATGATTCGAATTCGAGAGGGCATAATTATTCAATTAAAAAAGGTGAAAATCATTTTTCGATAGATTTAGGGAATCTGCCACTTTCTGGGGGAGATTATATATTTAACATTGCCATGTTTGATGATTCTAAGAAAGTTTCCCTTATACATGCCTATGAAAATCTTATACTTAAAATCAAGGGTAGATTTATAACAACATCAATAATTGAAATGGGGGGATAAAATATGTTTAGATTATTTAATCAGAAGAATGCTATCGATCCGTTTATATTAGCGAAGACAGAAGCATTAGGTATTCGAATGAAGTTTTTGACTCACAAGGATGATCTTGTTTTAAGTGCAATGCTCAGAGGCGAAAAGAAAATGTGTAAATATTTTCTGGCTGAATTAGATATTTTAAAAGATTTAATTCAGCCTATGAGTACAGTACTTGATGCAGGTGCTAATATAGGAATAGTTTCTATTGCTCTTGCAAAAGCGCAACCTACAGCCAAAATATATAGCTTTGAGCCAGATCCCTTAAATTGTGCACTACTTAATGTCAATATAATGTTAAATAAAGTCAAAAATGTTAATGTATTTAATCATGCGTTGGGCATTAAAGAGGAATTTATAGAATTTTATCAAAATTCTGATAATTTTGGAGACCATAGAAGTTATATGATAGAAGACAGCATTTCTGGCACTTTTAAGAAATTGCCAATGAAGGTTAAGAAGGTCACTCCAGGAACAGCCTTGAATAACATAATTGGTCAAAATGCTCCTGAGTATTTTGATTTATTGAAGATAGATACGCAGGGTTCCGACTTTGAAATCCTCGCTGCTTGTATGTCAATGATAAAGCAGTCTAGTGTTGTTGCAATAGAGTATTCACCATATCATTTGTACAGGCATGGAACATCAAAAGATGATGTCGAATCTCTTTTAAGGGCGTTTTCCATAATTCAAAGGATTATACCAAATGATAAAAAAGCAGGTTTGGAAAAAATTAGTATCAAACAAATGATATCGTTCTATGAAAATAACTATAAAGATTACAATGGTTATTATGATGTTTTATTGACATATTAATTAACGAGGTGAGCCTAAAATTCAATCTATACAAGAATCAAAAAGTCTTTAAGAAAATGCGTGCAATATCTCAATTATTAGATCTTACTCCAGGAAAAATTCTCCAAAAAGTTGGCATAATAGGAAAACCTGCTTCTGTTGATCTTCTGAAAAGAAGATGCGAAGACGGGCAACTTAAAGAACTTAGTCCAGAATATTTCCAAAGACATGATAGGATTATTAGCTCGCTCCTGGAGAAGGTAAGCCATGCAACTACATTAAAAGAGGTGTTAATAGCTTCTACATAACTATCCCGGTTCTAAATTTACGATTGGGGGAATATGTAATTAGTCATAATATGCTTGACATGAATAATAAAATATTAAGTGTGGCTGATGGAATGGCAAATATTGTACTAAATGGCTTTAGATTTGTGGAGGTTCATAATCAAATACCTGCAAAAATCAATGAGAATAATAAGAAGAATGGGGATATGTCATGATATATAAACTGATTAGGAAAATATATCATATTAGCCCTGCAAAATTGCACAAATGGATCAAAACAAGGATAAAATCAATCTTTGAGAGGAAGTTAAAAGAAGAGGACAAGCAGAGAATGGCTGCAATACTTGATATCGAGTATTTTGCCAAAAGGGACCCTTTAATTCAAAGATTGATTGAAATGGTTAAAAGGGGAGAAGAATTAGAGAATGTATTGAAGGGTTTTGATGCAACAAGATTTGATGAGCGTATTGTAGAATATTGTTATTTTACTAAATGGTTATTAACTCAGAAAATAGGCTTAAATATTCTGGATGTTGGCAGTGTATTGAACAACAAGTTGGTAGAGAATTTATTGTATGAAAGAGTCAGTGAAGTGTGGTTTTTAAATCCTAATATAGAAACAACAAATTTTATTGATAACCCGGTTTTTTATCATGTATCCTCTATTAAGAATGCATTTCCAAGCGGCAATAAATTCCCCCTAATAACTTGT
>CAZISU010000508.1:0-5188 GCA_964541935.1 uncultured Planctomycetaceae bacterium
GTCGGCCAGCGACTCGAAAGCCGCCGGCAGTCGGCCCGCGCGGATACCGGCTTGCACCACGGCGTGATATACGGTCGGAAACTGACGCTCGTGCAAGGCCAACGTCTCCTCCAACGACGTGCCCGCTTCGAGCGATTGGGCCAGGCTGGACGAAACGCGGCCCAAACGGCCGGGCAGGTCGTTGCCCAAAGCAAACAGCCCCCGTTCCAAAGGGATGCCGGCGCGGGTCAGGGCGGCGATCTCGTCGTTTAAAAACAGCAACTGATCGAGCGAGATAGGCGATTTATCGACCGGTTTGTGTGTCATCGTTTAACCCTCGTCGTTTGTGGGAAAGCTGTGCGAGACGCCCAGCACGCGGCGAATTTCGCAAGGGCTGGTGAGGCCGGCTTTGACGGCTTCCATGCCGCGTTGCCATTGTGTCGTCATGCCCGCGGCAACGGCCAGACGTTCGATTTGGGCCGAGTCGCTGCGAGATATTATGGCCCCGCCCACCTCGCTGTGGTCGGGAACGAGCATCTCGGCCAAAACGAAACGGTTGCGGAAACCCGTCTGGTGACAGTCCTTGCAGCCGACCGGCAAGGACACTTCTGCCAGCGGCAAATCTAGGGTATCGCGAGTGTCTGTGACAGTTCGTCGGCAACTACAAAGCCGGCGGGCCAGATGCTGTGAGAGGATGGCCAGCAGACCGCTGCGCAGTAAATATGGCTCGATCCCCATGTCCAACAGACGACCGACTGCCTGGGCCGCGCTGCCGGCGTGGAAGGTCGTCAGCAAGAGGTGCCCGGTCAGCGATGCGCGCAGGGCGGCCTCGGCCGTTTCGGGGTCGCGGATCTCGCCTACCATGATCACCTCGGGATCCTGACGCATGAGAAAACGCAAAGCCGTGGCCAGGTCGAGCCCCGAGCGCGAGCCGATCTGCGATTGAGAAACGCCCTCGATAGCAACCTCGACCGGATCCTCGAGCGAGACGATATTGCGACGCACTTTTATCGTAGTCGCTTGATCCGAAAAATTGCACGCCAATTCTCGCAAACAAGCGTAGATCGTGGTGGTCTTGCCGCTGCCGGCCGGTCCGGTGGCGATGACCGCGCCGGAAGGTTTTTGCAGCAGGTTACGCAACCCAGAGGCAACGTCTGTTGTCAGCCCGAGATTTTCAATGCGTTGGTATTTGTCCGAGCCGGCAAACAGCCGCACGACGGCCCTTTCACCGTGGATAGTGGGGAATGTGCTAACCCGCATTTCCACATCGGCCCGATACTCTGTTTTATTGTCGACCGATAGATTTTCGTTAGCAGACGCTGCGGCCAGTATACGGCCTTCCTGTGGCATGTCGGTGCGATAGGTCAGCAGTTCGGCGCGGACCTTCAGTCGGGCAACTATGTTCGCGGCGATATCGGCAGAAAAGGTTGCGATCGGCTGAACGGCACCGTCGATTCGGAAAAGCAATTCCAGGCCGCGGGCTGAAGGTTGCAGGTGAACGTCGCTGGCAGACGAATCTTGGGCAGAGGTGAGGATTCGCTCGACTACATGTGTGACGAAATCCGGATCGGCCGAATCGAGTGAAGCGAATTCCACGATTGGGTTTTCGTTTATTTGAACTTGGCTCGACTCGTTCTCACAGCGCAAGTGCGGTTGAGAGCTACTATCGAGACATTGCTCAATCGGCTGAGGATCAAACGGCTTTCGCATTGTCTTGCCCATCTTCTCTGGCCCGGCGATGGTTCCGACATCGCCTTAGAGATCTGGCACGGCCGAGAATTCGACCGCTCAGAGGTTATGCTAGCAGAAATCATTTGCTTTGTGAAGGAAAAAACTAAAATCCCCCCGAATTGTGTGGTTGGTGTATTTTCAAGGGGTAGACAAACAACCCGTCGGGTGGCTTGCAACCGTCGAGTATCAGGTTAAATTGATAGATTGGTTTCTGCCCCAGATAGATACTAAGCAGGACCACAAAACACGTTTTTGTAGGAGAAGAGCAGATGAATGCCGAAATTGAAGGTAATCCCATAGAGTTTCTCTTGATCGAGGACGACCCGGACGATGTCTGGGAAACTCGTCGTATGCTCAGTGATTACAAGATTGGCAATCGTCTGCATGTGGTTCAAGATGGCGAAGAAGCCTTGGCATTTCTCCACCAAAGCGGAGATTATTCCGAAGCACCGCGTCCCGATTTGATTCTATTGGATCTCAACCTTCCCAAGCGTGACGGACGAGAACTGCTGGGCGATATCAATGCCGACGAGTCGCTCAAGGACATTCCCGTCGTGGTTCTGACTACCTCAGAGGCAGAGGAAGACATACTCCGAGCGCGAGAGTTGAACTGCCATTGCTATATCAGTAAGCCTGTGCATATAGATCAACTCATGATGATTATCAGGTCACTCGATGGTTTCTCGATTACAATTATCAAGGGCACAGATATCAAGGGCACTGGCGGGGTTTCTGAGGAATAATGCAAATACTGCAAGCGTTTCGGGATTCGAACCTTCGGCGGCGTCCTGGTGTCAGATTTTAGAGTCCTGACTGAGGGGGTATAAGTGAACAGAGTAGCGGTTTTCGGCGATGATTAGCATTCGAACAATGACATTTGACGACATTCCCACGGGAATGTATCTGAAAGACCAGGCGGGCTGGAACCAAACCGAGACGGACTGGCGGCGTTTTATCGACCTACAGCCTTCGGGATGTTTTGTGGCCGAGTTGAACGGGTCGCCCGTGGCAACGGCCAGCACTTGTGTTCTGGATTCTATCGGTTGGATCGGCATGGTGCTGGTCGACGAGCCTTTGCGTAATCAAGGGATTGGCACGCGCATGATGGAACACTGTCTCGCATACTTACGCGATTGTGGCGTAGGAACGGCCCGTCTAGATGCGACCCCGGCCGGTCAAGTGGTTTACGAGAAGCTTGGCTTCGAAGTGGATTACGAGATTTTGCGAATGGAGGGAATCGCCTCCGCGCAGGATACACATCCCGACGTCGAGTCTGTGCAGCGGAACCATCTCGAAGCGATTTGCAGCTTCGATGAAAGGATTCGCGGCATGAAACGCCACCGTTTTTTAGAGAGTTTATACGATCATGCTCCCCAGCGGATGCGCGTTGTATTCTCGCAAGGTGAAGTGGCAGGCTATTTGGCGCACCGCGAAGGGATTGCGGCAATCCAAATCGGTCCATCGGTGGCACTCTCGGATAGTGTTGGCCAGGGCTTGGCCGATGCGGCGCTTGCTCAGTGTGCCGGCCGGCAAGTTTTCATGGATATTCCCACCAAAAACGAGGCTGCTTTGGCCTGGGCCCGCTCACGTGGCCTTGTGGTCCAGCGGCCCTTGATGAGAATGCATTTGGGCAACCCGGTCAACGACGATCCATTTCGCCAATGGGCCAGTTCTGGACCTGAAAAGGGTTAAGCACCGTATGTGTTGCTAAGTTCGCGGATATAATCCAGGGCCTCTTCCAGATCCGGGGCCTGCACGCCGCGTTGGCGGCCTTGCCGATCGCACTCGGCCAGTAGCATCAGCTCGTCGAAATCGTGTGATTCTTGCAGACGTCGCCGCGCTCGGGCGCCCAACTCGCCGTCGCGCAACTGCGCGGCAGCCATGTGGTTTTCGATCAGCCAAGCCGTCCGCGGCGTGACGAAATCCCGCACCGCCTCCAGCCCCGCGGCCACGTGTTGCTTGCGATCGATACCCTTGCCCACATCGTGCAAGAGGGCGGCCAGCAGAAACTCTTCGTCGTAGGGTAACTCATCGCGGGCCAGATCGAAGACTTGCAGGCTGTGGTACAGGGCGTCGCCTTCGGGGTGATATTTCGCACCTTCTTTGACCCGTTCCAGGGGCAACAACAGCATCTCGTAAATCTGGAAACGGTCGATCTTTTGCTCGGCCTCGACCACCATTTCATCGAGATCCGCGTGTGGATACTCTCGCTCCAGCAGTTGTTCGAGCTCGGCGATACTGGCCCGCTCGATAGCACGGCCGGTTATCGAACTCTTGAAAACATAGTGGGCCAGATTCGACGGATAGATCGTCAACTCGTAGGGGAAACGGTCGGTGCAGTGGATGTGGACGAAAACCTGTTCCTGTCCTTCTTTGCGAACGCGTTTTCGCTCGACTTCACAAACAATGCCCTCGCCTTCGAGCGCCGCGGCAACGGATTCGATGCTGTCGGCGAAGACGTGGATATCGATGTCCGAGCCCTGGCGGACGTGGCCGGTGAGTGTGCTGCCGATCAGCCGCGGACGAAAGTTACGCAACATTCGCATCACACGCAAGGCCCCAACACGCATTTCGCGCAGATTGTCGGTCCGCCGCTCGCCTTCGTGCATCCGCGCCAGGGCCTGCACCTGGTCGCGGATCTCGCTGTTGCTGGGCAAGTCGCGAGGCTTAACGTCGCCCTTGACAACCCGCCGCGCCGCCTTCATCTTGGCGCGGAAGTATTCGGACTCCTCACGGTTGTACATCAACCGCGCGGCCTCAGCAGCAATATGCCGCCGCAGTCTGTCGCTGCCCCTTTGTGTCTTAAATGATTTTGTAACGTCCTTGAAATTCTCGTTTTCGTACATTTTGTTTCGAGGCTATTCGGTGCGCTCGATTGCTTCGATGAGCAGTTGTGAAAGATTTTTCAGGTTTCGCAAATCTCCGACCAGCCGGGGATGCGAAAATATCCGCACCTGTTTGACGTAATCGTCGAACTGGTCTTTGGCCAAGGTCCGCACCACCGGCGAAACTTCGTCCAGCGGGCGGTATAGATTCTGTTTGGGGAAGAAAATGTCGACGTCGAATTGTACCTCGCGCTGGACGGGCGGGGCGTCGAAGAGTATTTCGTGCGGGGCGATCGGTCGCCCCAGGGCCCGGCCGGCGATGTCCGCAAAGTGCCCGGCACAGGCCGCCAGCCAGGGGTACGGCCGCCGCGAAAGACGCCGATAAATGTCGCGCTGCTCAAGAAAGCTGTACTGGGCCAGCCGTTTGTAAAGCAATCGCTTGGGCCCAAACAAACCCGCCAGCAGTTCGGCGGCCGCCCCATTTGCAATGACCTCGTTCGCGGTGGCCTTCTCGCCTGCCGTCGCTTGCAGTGCGGCGATCATGGGCCCTTCGGTTAGTCGGAACAGGCTCTTCAGGTCGAGCTGCTCATGCAGTAAATAGAAGGCCCGCTGCAACATCGAGGCGGCCGCGCGGACGCCGTGGTGCCAGTAGA
>CAZISU010000509.1:0-5180 GCA_964541935.1 uncultured Planctomycetaceae bacterium
AGCCAGTGCTGATACGGCGCCCCACCAGGCGTATGCTGCTGTCGCGGACCAACGTGGCCGAAAGTCCCTCGATCTCGACGCGATAATACGCCCGCACCTGGAAATGTTTCCAAACACGCGGCGATTTTTCCAACCGGGCGATCGAAAGCGTCACGGCGATGCGGCCCTCGCGGCAGTCGATCCGCACCGAGTCGCGCGACGCAAAGGTAATCTCGACGTCGTCGTGTTTGTTTTCCTCGTTCAGAAGCACCGGCACATTGAATTTCGCGGCAATCCGATCCCTCAGCTCCTTAAGTGTCAACGTGTCGCCGTCGAGGTTCAAACCGCCCAGCACATTGTTCACCGCCGTCTGGTGTATCTGCATACTCAACAGACTGTCCAACGGAGCCCAAGGACGCTGCGTGTGCGCCGCAAGCTGCTGGTCCGAAGCCAGACGCAGTTGCATCATCAAACGCTGCTCGTTGGTCTCGGCCGAAATCATCTCGGGCACGATCGACAGATTCTCCAGCGGTTGCAGTACACGATCTTTCAGCCGCTGCGAAGTATTGTTCATACGTGCGTCGGCCTCCGAATCGATCCGTTGTTTCGCACGCGTGGCCACCTTGCGCTTGATCTCGCGTTTAACCTCACCGCGTTTCGAGTCATGGCTCGAGCGGGCCATGCCTTGCACGATGGAGCCGATCAGCGGGATGCGGTCGTAATCCGTTTGCAACGATCGCAGACGCGTAGAGTTGCGAACTTCGGTGACCTCGGCCGGCCACAGCACGATGCCCGTGGTCGTGATTTCCATGGGTTTACGAGCTACGTATCGCGACGTACTTTCTGTACGGAACGTAGCCGGACCGCTGCTCGAATTCGTAAGCGAGGCCACGTCGCCACTGATCTCCAACGCCAAAAGCAAGCGGTGCGGGTCGGGAATCAAGCGAATTGCCACGTCGGTTTCCGTCAGACTCCGGCCCCGCACGGGAGTGCCCAAGACCGTGTCGCTGACATGCGACAGCTCGGCCGTTTGACGAGGCATCAGACGGTTCAGTAAATCTTCGGTTAGCGCAATCCGCACGTTAGGATTGCAATAATGCCTGGCCAATTGCTGGCCCAGCACCTTTTTCTGCGTATCTTCCGATACAGCCAGCCGCAGACTCTCGTCGGCCAACCAGCGTCCCTCGCCAGGCAAGTTTTGTGCCTCGTAGTCTTCTAAACGCCGCACCAACTCTCGGCGGTCGAACGCACTATCGGTTATCTGTCGCAACTCGGAGCCCAACTCCATAAACGGATCGCGCGTCAAAAACTGTTGCTGGCTTTCCGACAACTTCGACCGTGCAACCCGCGCAAGAACCTCGCCGGCAAGCATCCGCCGTTGCGCCCTCGAAGTCCACCCTTCTTCGACAGCAGTCTCATTTTCGTCGGCCAGACTTCGCAGCGCGTCGATCAGCAAGAAATCGCGCCAGGCCGCCCCCTGCTCAGAGTTGCCCACCAGTGAATCGACCTTGCTCAAAACCAACGCCAAACGATCGGCGTCTAGATAGCTTTTATCGCCGGCCGTATTGGGCGTATCGATACCCGCCACAAGTTGCCACAAGTCGAGCCGACGCCGCAGCGAATAAGATGTCCGCCGCAACTGCTCGGCCAAAATATCGTCATCTATCTGCTCGACCTCGCGGTCGGCCTTGTCGTTCAGCGCGCGCAGCATTGCCAGACCGGATGATACTTTGTCCTTTGCCTCAACGGATGGCAATGCAAGAGCCGGGCACAATGCCTCCAGCAGCCGGCGGGTTTCCACGGCCCATTGCCTGGTCGTGCCATTCGCCGCAAGCTTGTCCAACTCGGCAAACAGCGCAAGGGGCATCGGCCAATCGGGCCGAAGTTTTTCCTCAACCGGCTTCTCCATCGGTTTCGCAGCCGCTTTGGTAACTGGCGTTTGCGTTTGTTGCTCGGGCTGTTTACCCGCTGCGGAAGCTTTGTTTTGCGACTGTCCCAAAGCGGGCAATTCGCTCGGCAGATCCAGCGGCAACTCCAACTTCGGCTTCGACGAATCCGGGATCAGCGCCAAAAGCGGCAACGGTTTCGAATTCAACACCAAATCCAACGAAAGCGGAACCGACTCCGGCTCTGCAGAATCGTCCGCGGGGACTATCGGCTGTGAAGCCATTTTCGCAGAGACCTCGGCCACCGTCCAATCGTCAGCCACCTTGCTCGACAGCTCCAGCTTCGGTGCCTTGGGCACACTCTCCACTACATTGCTCGCCCTGCCTGTTTCCACCCTTTCAAGCAGTTCGGCGGCCGTTTCCTCACGAGCCACGTCTCGCCAAGCCCTCGGCGCGGCAACGCTCAAAAGAAATAGGCAGCCCAACAGGCAAAGCAATAACCAAGTCGAAATCCGATGTTTCCGCAGCATATTCAATCCCTAAACAAACACTCGACGTACAGTAGCTACATCGGATAAGGTCGGTTGTTTGGGCTGGTTGAATAAAACAAGAATTGCCAGAACTCCGCTTTGAGCCTTACGCAGGGAAAAAACGGGGAATGCAGATGCTTTTTACGCAGAAACCTTACCGGTTAAAGGAGATGGTTAAAACAGGAAAACTAACCCGAAGCGCAAGCGGGGGGCCGCAACGCCTAGCCTATTCTTACGCCCTCGCTTGCGCTTCGGGTTAGTATTACGATAACACCAACTGCGGATTAGTCATCATTGCCGTGCTATTCATCCGGCTGGTTATGCCGATAGAATATCACTTGTGCCCGCTCGACCGTTACCAGACCTTCACCGATTATTTCGTCCAGCCGAGGCAAAAAGTCTGCGATCCTCTGGGGCTTGTCAACAATCTCAACGATGATCGGCAGATCTTCGGACAATCGCAAGATTTTAGTGGTATGCAGTCGGCTATGGGCTCCGAATCCCATCATTCCGCGCAACACGGTAGCCCCGGCCATGCCTCGCTCGCGGGCTTCGCGTACGATCACTTCGTATAGCGGCCGCCCTTCGAACTTGTCGCTTTCACCGATGAAAACCCTTAATAGCTCCGCTTCCGACGGAAGTTTCATCGTCTCTTCTCCACAGCAAAGTAGGGTGCGTCCGCGACGCACCAAGGCATTTAAATAAACCGCCCAATTGCCAACCCCACAAACAACGCCACCAGCCCAACCACGTTTTGCAAAGCCACATTGCCAAAGGCCAACAACCATTGTGAATCTTCCAGCAATTGGCTCGTATCGAAAATGAACGTCGAAAAAGTGGTGAAAGCCCCCATAAATCCCACCAAGATCACGGTACGAGTTTCACTGCTTATCGATATTCGTTCGTCCATGACCGTCCAAAGCAGCCCGAAAACCAGACACCCCACGGCATTCACCGCAAACGTTCCCCAAGGGAAAAGCGCCTCTTTCGACATATGTTGCACGAGTCCGCTCAGTCCGTATCGAGCAAGCGTCCCCAGACCTCCGGCAATTGCGATCAACACAAGCTTTTGCAACACGGCCGTGCTCCTTATTTATTCAGATTCTCAATAATTTCAAGGCGATGACAATACTAACCCGAAGCGCAAGCGAGGCATCTCACACCATAAACCTCCCAATAGTGTAGCGAAACGCGTCACCTTCCGCCGCTACCCCCCTCAACAGAGTGGATTTTTTAAAAAAGCTTCAAATACGTTCTTATGGATGGTAAAATTTACTTGAATAGGGTTGTGAAGCGACGTGTGGCACCCCCACCAGAGACCAGAGTGTCCCATGCATAGCTCACTATACGATTTGCGTAGCGGCTACCTTCCCTTGGGTGATAATATCCAAAACACGGCTGGTTCCTGCCCCAGAGTTATGGTTGATGTTTTCTCCCGGGGAGAGGCGATCCGGTGAAGACCTTAGGCCAATGATTTTTTTGTGTTTCGTTTTGAAGGAGTGGCGGTAATGCTGCAGGGTACGATCAGAAAACTGGTGGTTGACAAAGGCTTCGGATTCATCGAAGGTGGATCCAAAGGCGATCTATTTTTCCATCATAGCATGGTGGAAGGTACTCAATTCGAAGAATTGCGTGAAGGTCAAGCGGTCGAGTATGAAGAAGGTCAGGGCCCCAAGGGGCCACGCGCCGAGAACGTCAGGCTTGTCGGTTAACTAAACCGGCAAACGCCATGGCACTGAGCCATGCGTTCCAAGACACATTTTTGACCAAAATAAACACAAGCGGGGTGACACGTCCGGCAATGCCGGCCACTGTCACCCCGCTTGCTTATTTCTTGGGCTTGCGAGAAGCTGGCTATCACATCTTAGCCAGCGCCTGCCGCAGATCCTCTATCAGCACATCAGCATTCTCGATCCCGGCCGAAAGCCGAATCGTATTAGGTTTCACGCCGAACATCTCGCGGCGTTCTTCAGGCAGATAGAGCATGGTTGTCAGATGCGGGATACAAACCAGCGTTTCGGTCGCTCCCAGGCTGACGGCGTGGATAATAGTGTTCAATTGGCCTATGAACTCCTTCGCATCGTCTTGCGTTTCGCCGATATCGAAGGCCATCACGCCGCCGTACCCACCGCACATCTGGTTCTTGGAAACTTCGTGTCCCGCATCGCCAGGCAAGCCCGGGTAGATAATCCGCGAAATTTTATCTTGCCCCTCAAGAAATTCGGCCATAGCCAAGGCGTTATCGGCCATGCGCTGGGCGCGAAGCTCGAAGCTCTTTAGCCCGCGTTCCAAAAGCGAAGCGGAATAGGCGTCCAGCGTGGTGCCGATCGCCTGTCGCGTGAACCACAGAACGTTGTAATGTTCCTTCGATCCGGCGATAGCGCCTGCCATCAGGTCGTTATGACCGCCCAGGCCCTTGGTGGCGCTGTGAATCACCAAATCGGCGCCCAATTCCAGCGGTTTCTGGTGAAAAGGCGTTGCGAACGTATTATCCACAATCAGCATCGCCCCGGCCTTTTTGGCCGTTTCGCTGAGGAAGCGAATATCGACGGTCTTGCACAGCGGATTGGTGGGCGACTCGCAGAAGATCATCTTCGTGTTCGGCTTGACGTGATCCGGAACCAGCTTGTAGTCGTCGGCGTCGAGCCAGGTGATCTCGATGCCCATGCGCTCCAATATCAGCGAAACCTTGTAGTTGGCGCCGTAGATATCGTGAAAAGCGATCAGATGGTCGCCGCTGCTGAGGTACGTCAGATAGACCAACGTACAGGCGGCCATGCCCGTC
>CAZISU010000510.1:0-5177 GCA_964541935.1 uncultured Planctomycetaceae bacterium
CCAACATGGACGAGTTCGCCATGGGCGGCTCGAACGAGAACTCGGCCTTTGGCCCGGTGCATAACCCTTGGGATCTGGACCGCGTGCCGGGCGGGTCCAGCGGTGGGGCCGCCGCCTGCGTGGCCGCCGGCATGGTGCCGTTGTCGGTTGGCAGCGATACGGGCGGTTCGGTGCGTTGCCCGGCCGGGCTGTGTGGCATCACCGGCATCAAACCGACCTACGGACGCATCAGCCGCTACGGCCTGGTGGCGTTCGCCAGCAGCCTCGACCAGATCGGCCCGCTGGCACACTCGGTCCGCGACGTGGCCCTGCTGCTGGAAGTTCTGGCCGGCCACGATCCGCTGGATTCAACCTCGGTCGACCAGCCCGTGCCGCAATACACCAATACGGTCGACAAACCGCTGGAAGGTCTGCGGCTGGGGATCATTCGCGAACATTTTGGTGAAGGACTCGACGACGAAGTGGCGGCGGCCGTGCGTGAAGCGATCAAGGTCTACGAATCGCTGGGGGCCAGTGTCAGCGAAATCTCGATGCCGCACAACAAGTATTCGGTAGCCACGTATTACATCATCGCGCCCTGCGAAGCTTCAGGGAACCTGGCCCGCTACGACGGCGTACACTACGGCCACCGCGCCGACGAAGACAAAATTATCGCCGAACTCGACGCGCAACGCAAAGAGCTCAAGGCGGCCGGACGCACAGATGAGATGGAAGCCCTCGATTCGTCGCTGGCACGGATGTACCGTCGCAGTCGCGCCGAAGGTTTTGGCCCGGAAGTCAAACGCCGCATCATGCTGGGCACGTATGCGCTGAGCGCCGGTTACTACGACGCCTATTACCTCAAGGCCCTCAAGGTCCGCCGCCTCATCCGCCAGGACTACGACCGCGCGTTCGAGCAAGTCGACCTCATCGCCGGGCCGGTCACGCCCACGCCGGCCTTCCCCATCGGCGAAAAGGCCGACGATCCGCTGGCCATGTACCTCTACGACCTATACACGATTTCCGCCAACCTGGCCGGCGTACCGGCCATCTCCGTGCCCTGCGGTTTCAGCAGCAACGGGCTACCCATCGGACTGCAACTGCAAGGGCCAACCTTTGCTGAAGAACGATTGCTGCGGGGGGCGCAGATGTTCCAGGGTGAGACGGATTGGCACGGCCGTGTGGCGGAGATGTGAGGAGGTAAAAAACACAAAGAAATTGGCCACAGATCAACACCGATGGACACAGATAAAAAACAAAAGATATAAGATACAAAAAACACGTATTAAATGGGGAGGGTAGAGATGAGTGATTCATTTGGTGAATTCGGCGGGTTGAATGATGTGACAGAAAAGATAATTGGTAGTGCGTTTAATGTTAGCAATAGTTTGGGTGTTGGGTTTCTTGAAAAAGTCTACGAGAACGCCCTAGTACACGAGTTAAGGAAAACTGGCCTTCTAGTTGAACAACAAAAAGGGATAGAGGTTGTTTACGACGGCATCGTGGTTGGTAATTATGTGGCCGATTTATTGATTAATGATACTGTGCTTATTGAACTCAAAGCCATCAAGTCCCTCGAAGACATTCACTTTGCACAATGCTTGAACTATTTGACTGCGACAAACATGAGAATTTGCCTGCTTCTCAATTTCGGAACACAAAAAATACAAATTAAACGGATCGTTAGATAATCCAGCAATACAATTTCATCCCACTATCAACATCTGCGTTCATCCGTGTTCATCTGTGGCTAATATTATTTCACTTATTATTTCGCTCACTTTTGCACAAGACACCAGCTTAGAGGTTTGACATGGGTCTGCCATATACCATCATCATCGGACTGGAAGTTCACGTTCAATTGGCGACGCGCAGCAAGCTGTTTTGCGGGTGCAGCACGGCCTTTGGCGGCGAGCCTAATACGCAGACCTGCCCGCTTTGCATCGGCATGCCGGGCACGCTGCCGGTCATGAACCGCGAGGCTTTTCTGCTGTCGGTGAAAACGGCCGTGGCGCTCAATTGCACCATCCCACGTTTTACCAAGTGGGACCGCAAGCATTATTTCTATCCAGACCTGCCCAAGGGATACCAGATCAGCCAATTCGACCTGCCGCTGAGCGAAAACGGCTGGCTCGAGATCAGCGACTCCAAAGGCGCATTCGAGCCGAAGAAGATCCGCATCATTCGCGCGCATCTGGAAGAAGATGCCGGCAAGAGCATGCACGACGAGGGCGCAGGGAAGGGCGATAGCCGTATCGACTTGAACCGCACGGGCACGCCGCTGCTGGAGATCGTCAGCGAGCCCGACCTCCGCTCGCCGCTGGAAGCCAAGGCGTATCTCAGTGAGTTGAAGTTATTGTTGACCTACCTGGGCGTTTCCGATTGCAACATGCAGGAAGGCAGCCTGCGGGTTGACGCCAATATCAACCTGCACATCAACGCCGACGACGCAGCGGTCTCGGCAGCGCAGCGTGATGCGGCTGCGGGCGAAGGAACCGCACCAGTCGGCGCGATGGCAACCCCCAGCGGCAAGATCGCCACGCCGATTGTGGAAGTCAAAAACATGAACAGCTTCCGCGCCGTCGAACGGGCACTCACTTTCGAGGCCGCGCGGCAGTACGAGGTCTTCAAAAAAACGGGCCTCACAATCAACGACCCCGACGGCCTGAAGACCACCCGCGGCTGGGACGAGAACGAGCAGTCGACCAAACCGCAACGCGGCAAGGAAGATTCGGCCGACTATCGCTACTTCCCCGACCCCGACCTCGTGCCCGTGACCACTACCGCAGAACAAGTCGAAGGGATTCGCGCATCGTTGGGCGAATTGCCGGCCGCCTTGCGAACACGCATCGAGCAAACGCATGGCATTTCGGCATATGACGCCGACGTACTGGTCAACCAAGGCCGCGAGTTGGTCGATTACTTCGTCGAGCTGGCCGAACGTTGTGGCGACGGGAAAGCCGCCTCGAATTGGGTAAAACAAGACGTGCTGCGGACGCTCAAGGAGCGGCAAACCACCATCGACCAATTCACCGTCTCGGCCGAAATGTTATCCGAACTGCTGAAATTTATCTCCGACGGACTGCTACCTACCAGTCGGGCACGAGATGTTCTGGCCGAAATGATCGAATCGGGCACCTCTGCCGAGGGGAGCATGAAAACGCTCGGCATCCAGGCAGTCGACCAAGGTGAACTGGAGGGGCTGTGCCGCGAATTGCTTGAAAAAAATCCTGCCATTGTCCAAGACGCCAAAGAAGGTAAACTTAAGGCAGTGGGCGCCCTGATTGGGCAAGCCAAGCAGAAAAACCCCAACGTCAATCCGGCCCAGGTACGTGAACTGTGTCTGAAATTGATCGAAAAAATGTGAGCATCGTTACGCTAACCACCGACTTCGGGTCGGGCAGCACCTATATTGCCGCCCTGAAGGGGGTAATCCTCTCGATTAACCCGCAGGCGAACATTGTCGATATCACACACGATATCCCCCACCAGGATGTCCGCGAGGGCGCCGTCGTGCTCGACGATATCACCCGGCTTTTCCCCGACGAAACCACGCACGTGGCCGTCGTCGATCCGGGCGTGGGCACCGACCGGGCTATAGTTTTCGCCCGTATCGGTAACCATAACTACATCGCCCCCGACAACGGCCTGCTCAGCCGCTTGGCGGGTAAGACTCCACCCAGCAAGCTAATTCGCCTGGAAAACGACCGCTACTGGGCCGACACCGTCTCGACGACATTCCACGGCCGTGACATCATGGCCCCGGTTGCCGCCCATGTCAGCCTGGGCGTCGACCCGCTCGAACTCGGCCCCGAACACGGCCCACTCACCGAACTCGACTGGCCCTCCGCCGTGCGCCGCCACGACCGAGTCGAAGGTGTCGTGTTAAAAATCGATTCTTTTGGAAATCTGATCACTAACATCAGTGCGGAGATGCTAATCGGCAATCCGACGGACGAAAGAGCCTGTGTCATCTGCAGCATCTACGAGACATGGGGCATCTACCAAGCCTACGGCGACCATCCTAACGGGACACTTGTCGCGGTGATCGATTCAACCGAACGGCTGGAACTGGCTGTGGTGGGCGAATCGGCGGCCGAACGGCTGGGGATTCAGGTGGGAATGCCGGTGGTTGTGGCTTGGGAATGAGGGATTTCTACAGAAGGAAACTAAGGTAACGAAGGCAATGATCTCTACGTACAAAGGAATAGCGAATATTAGCTATAAAGCGCGTGACTAGTGCCTCCCAAATCCTACGCAACCGATTCGTGAAGGACGACCCCGTAAGAAAGGCGTCCGTCGAGGAAGAGCGGGTTAACGTCCAGGTTGCTCAAGCAATTCACGACCGACGAGTCGAAGCCGGGCTGACGCAAGACGAGCTTGCCAAATTAGTCGGTACGACTCAATCTGTAATCAGCCGGCTCGAAGACAGCGATTATGAAGGCCATTCATTGGCAATGTTGTGCCGCATTGCCGAACTACTGCAAGTTTAGCGGTTACTACGAGCCTTCCTCAAATCAGAGACAATCTGACTTGGACTACGGTCGTCTTCCCATGAACCAGCCAATTCAAGCACTTCGGCGGTTGCTGCCCGATGATCGATCGCGGGTCGAGCTAAAAACTCCTCGATCATGAACACGACTTCCTGGCTAATTGTCCGTCTGTCCGCGGCGGCTCGGGTAATAAAAGCCGCATACAGTCGGTCATCAAGCTCCTTGACGTGTAGTGTCGCCATGACGATACTCTCCTTCTTCTAAAACAATATATCACACCACATGCCCCTACAAGCCTTTTCCATGACACCCCCCCCCTCGCGTGAACAACTCGAAAACTGGGACCGCCATCACGTTTGGCATGCCTTCACGCAAATGGCCGAATATGAGCCGCTGATTATTGAGCGGGCACAAGGTTGCACGCTTACGGATATCGATGGCAATGAGTATCTCGACGGGGTTAGCAGTCTTTGGTGCAATATCCATGGGCATCGCCACCCCAAGCTCGACGCGGCCTTGCGCGAGCAGTTGGATCGTGTGGCGCATGTGACCTCGTTGGGCAGTTCGAACTCGATGACTATTCGCCTGGCCCGTCGACTGGCCGAGTTGACGCCGGGGGCATTGGAACACGTTTTCTTCTCCGACGACGGGGCCACGGCGGTCGAGGTGGCGCTCAAGATCGTCTTTGCCTACTGGCGGCACGTC
>CAZISU010000511.1:0-5176 GCA_964541935.1 uncultured Planctomycetaceae bacterium
TTAGCGATCTACAAGCGTTAGGTTATGCCTTGAGCATTTCCCAGGTTGGAGGAGGATTACCAATATGCGAATAGCGGTCGGGAGCGACCATCGCGGTGTTGTCATGCGGGCTAAGATTATTGATGTGTTAAATAATCTTGGTCAGGAAGTCGTGGACGTCGGCACCGATAACGACAAGAGCGTCGATTACCCTGACGTGGCAGCGGTTGTTGCGCGGAAGGTCAGTCAAGGTGAAGTCGATCGTGGTATCCTCGTCTGCGGCACGGGTCTGGGCATGGCCATCGTGGCCAACAAGTTCCCCGGCGTGCGGGCCGCTCCGTGCCACGATTCGATCACGGCCGAATTAAGCCGCCGGCACAACGACCTGAACGTCCTCTGTCTCTCCGGAGATATCTTGGGCGAAAGACTCGTCGACCGCCTGGTCGAAACTTGGCTTAACACCGAATTCGAAGGCGGCCGACACCTGCGCCGCGTCGAAAAGGTCAAGGCCATAGAACGCGGGGATGCCTGAGTAGGCGGAGATTGCCGGTTGATTGGCATTCTCGTAAAACCTCTGGTATACTGAGGCTCGCCCGTGGTCGCTTCATCACGGGTCATTCTATTTCTACCCCGCCTATAATAGAGCCCGCCGATGAATGCTTTTCCGAGAAGATACTATGGTCTGGCCGTACTGTGCTTCCTATTTATCGGCACAATCTCGACGTGGCTGCAAGCCGCCGAGGTGTTGCGGCCGAATCTGGTTCGCGACCGAGGTGAAGAACGCACCGGTTTTCAGGAAGCCGCGGCCTACAATCCAAAGTACGACTTGCAGACCGACTTCGTAATGCCGTACGGTATCCGGGCTGACCAGATCGCTCGTCTGCCACGCTGGAAAGAGGCGGGATACGTTTTGCACATGATGACCGGCTCCGCTTGGGGACAGTATCAAGACTATCTCGACGGAAAATTTGACGGCCGGAAGCATTGGGACGAATCGCAATTAGACGCCTCAGGCAAGCCTATCCTCCACAATCCCAGCGTGCCGTACATGGTTCCTTCGGTCGCGTTCAGTCGCTACCTGGAGACCGGCTTGAAGAAGGCAATCGACGCGGGAGTCGTGGCGATGCATCTCGAAGAGCCAGAATTCTGGGCACATGCCGGGTTCAGCGAGTCCTTCAAGCGCGAATGGCGGATCTTTTACAACGAGCCGTGGCAGCGGCCCGACTCGAGTTGCGATGCCCAGTATCGCAGCGCGAAGTTGAAGCACTATCTGTATCGCCGCACGCTCGATCGGCTTTGTGCTTCGATGAAAGAATATTCGATGACAAAGCATAACCGTCCGGTGCGGTTCTACGTGCCCACGCACAGCCTGTTGAATTACACACAGTGGCGGATCGTCAGTCCCGAATCGGCATTGATCGACCTGCCGGGCGTGGACGGTTACATTGCCCAGATCTGGACCGGAACGGCCCGCACCCCGAACATGTATCGAGGTAGATTTGCCGAACGGACGTTCGAAACGGCCTATCTGGAATATAGCTGTATGCAAGAGTTGACCGTGGGCACCGACCGAAAAATATGGTTCTTGGCCGATCCGGTCGAGGACAATCCGCGCCACGATTGGAACGATTATGAAACGAACTACATCAAGACGCTAGTGGCCTCGCTGCTGCAGACGGAAGTTTGCCGTTACGAGGTGGCACCGTGGCCGAGCCGAGTGTTTTTAGGCAAGTTTCCCGCGGGATCTCCGCAGGCGACGACGATTCCCGCCGACTATGCCACGACACTTGCGGTCGTGTTCAATCAGCTTGGCGACATGAAGCAGGATGAAGTGTCTTGGCCCGATTCGACCGAAGGCGTGGGCGTTTTCCTGAGCGACTCGGCCATGTTCCAACGTGCCGCTCCGGCCTTCGATGCCGAAACGACAAACGATAATGGCGACGATCCAGTGCGCCCAAAGAAGCGTGAGATTCACAACTTTACGGCCTTCTACGGATTGACGCTGCCGATTCTTAAACGCGGCATTCCGATGCAAACGGCGCAGTTGGACAACATCTCCCGAACCGCGGGTTACCTCGACCGTTTCAAAGTTTTAGTTTTGAGCTACGAATTTCAGAAGCCCACGACACCCGGCGTTCACCTTGCCCTGTCCAATTGGGTCTCGCGCGGTGGATCGCTGGTCTATGTGGGTGCCGACGTCGATCCGTTTAAGGAAGTTCGCGAGTGGTGGAACCGCGGTGGCAACGATTATCGGGCGCCCGCCGAACACCTGTTCGAGACGCTCGGCCTGGGACGCAATCTGTCGCCAGGCACACATAAGTATGGGAAGGGAACCGTCATTGTCGAGCGGAAGCATCCCGCCTATTTTGCCCGCACGGCCGAGCGCGGCGCGGAGTTTGCCGGGAAAGTTAAGGAGGCGGCCGAAGCAGCCGGGCTGAAGTACATCGAACGCAACTCGTTGCTGGTACGTCGCGGTCCTTATGTGATTGCTTCGGTCATGGACGAATCGGTAAACGACGGTCCGCTGCGGATCGACGGTCCCTTGCTGGATTTGCTGGACCCGCTTTTGACGGTCTTGCCGAAAGTCGAACTCAAGCCCAACAGCCAAGCTTGGTACGTCGACCTGAAACGAGTCGAGCCGGGTCCGCCCATGATTCTTGCCGCGGCCGGTCGGATCCTCTCCTGCAAGCGAGAACCGAATCGAATTTCATATTCCATCACGACGCCCGCCGAGGTTCACGCTTCAACGCGGCTTTTGCTTCCAAAGAAACCGTGCGACGTGCTCGTCGACGGCCAGCCCGCCGCAGAGCAAGAGTGGGACGAAACGAGCAAGACCTTGCTGATACGTCATCATGGGACTGCAAAGCCAATTCCTGTAACAGTCCAATGGTAACAGTCCAATGGTAACGGGCCGTCACTTGTAAGTTACGGGTTTGTGCTACTTCCTCGAATCATTTTTCACGTCGACTGCGACCTTATCCAGCAAAAATCCATCCATGTCGGTCGACTTGGCCGTTGACCGCAGACGTAAATAGCAAGCGCCGGCCGTGCCTTTGTGAGATTGATCCAGTTTAGCTGCCGGCTTGCCATCAATAGAAACACTGCACTTCGCGGCACTCAGGTCCCAGTCGAGTGCGATTGAGTACCATCGCCCCTTTTGCAGCTTGTGCCCGCTCGGCAGCTCCCCGTCTGATGTTATAGGAAGAGCAAACAGAACCTTCTTCTCGCCAATATTATCCGTCGGCTGGATAAACCGATCGGCCAGGGCTATGTTGCAACCGGCAAACTTAGGAAGCAGCTTGATCCTTATCGTCAACTTCCCAATCACTCCCGCGGGAAAGTTCCAAACAGCTCCATCACCCGGCTTATCATCAGCACGGCGGACTTGCAAGACCTTTGCTCCTACTTTGTCGGGATGGTCAATCAGTCGCGGCCCAACGGTGCGATTGCGCCACCAGTAGATCGGCTTACCGAAGCTGGTGAACACCGACCAGCCGTCGAGCCCGCCTGAAAAATCGTCCTCATGATAAGTTTCGTCTAGCCAAGCCGGATCGAATCTAACCAGATTGCGGCGTCCATGTCCTTGCCCGGTCACTAGCAAAATTTTACCGTCGGCTGTGGGTGTTGCATAAGGATAGGCTGTACCACGGTCGCCCCGCTTGGGTGGCGGTTGGTTGCGAAACGGGTCACGACAAACTTCACGATAACCGTGCCACGATTGGCCTTCATTGTTCGAAACGGCCGCGTGCAGGGCGTCGCGATTTGTGTAAACGCCGGCTTTGTCGATCCGCGAAGTGTTTTCGCAATTGTTCCAAAACACGACCAACCGTCCATTAGATGTCCGCACCAACCAGGCTGGCGAATTCGATGAGCAGAACCGCGACCGCGTTGTCGGAGACCATTCGGCTCCGTCCTTCGAGAACGACTCATACATCCAACCGGTCTGTGTGCGGATCAGCATCCAAACACGTCCATCCTGCAATTGCACGACACTTGGCTCAACTGCGCCTACATTGTCACCATTGTAGTTTTCGTAGCACGGTGCTGTAAGTTTCGCTTCCGGGCCTTTCCATGTATGGCCGCCGTCATCGGAATATAGCGTCGTTGTAATATTTGGCCCCACCGGCGGAGCCCGACGCACGCCCCCTAGCCAATATGCAAACGGCAGAATGATCCGCCCGTTCTCAAGCTGGGTCATGCCGTTGATCGAACCCACGTACCCTTTGTAAATCAGCTTAGGCTCGCTCCAAACGCTCTGCCTGTCCGACGAATGACTATGCCAGATATCGATCAAGTAGTCTACTCCGGGTTTGCCGCGTCCACGACGCACCAACCAGAACAGTTGCAGTTCGCCGTCAGACGTTCTCAGTGCCAGTGGCCTGCCGAATTTCTGAGGAAGCTGTCGGAAAATAGTTGCCGGCTTCGACCAACTCACGCCTCCGTCGCGCGAACGCTTTCGAACCAGTTCTTTTCCGTTGGGGCTCTTCCTAGCCATAATCATATCAACGAAGTCACAAGGCCCATCAATTACCAGCGTCCCATCGGCCACGCCCAGTACTTGAGGTGCTGTGCCGGCCTCGCTCGACGATAATAAAAGAAACGGTACCGCTAATGACGTTAAGAGGCATTTCAAGTTCATGATTATCTATGCTCATTTGCAGTGAATGCAATTGCTTCTGTCATCCATTATCACTTGGCCGTCTTCGGCGCCGGGCCGTAGGCGTTGTCGAACACGTTTGTTTTGAGTTCGCCCCGCACGGCTTTCGTGGCCAACTTATGCAGCGGGAACCAATTGCGATGCACGTCGCACTTATCGTTGGGCACGCCGCGAATGACGACGCCTCTTTGCGGGGCGCGAAACGTATTGTTGTGGATGTCTATGGATGTGCCGGCGACGCTGGTGCCGTCCTCGCGGTTGCGTCTGCCGTGCATGTCGAAACAATGGCTCAGCGAAGTCCCCAGTTCCACGTTGTTTCGGGCGATATAAATACAACCCGGCCGTCCCGTTCCAGCGATCGAGTGCCGATTCCAGTCGAACTGATTAAACTCGATCAACGACGAGGATAAGTTGTGCGATACCCCATAGCCCAGCCCGTTGTGTTGGCAGTGATGGATAAAATTGTGGTGAATGTGGTGTCCTTGGCCCTTTCTCAGACACACGCCCGCATGGCCGAAGCCGGAGATGTCGCAGTTGTCG
>CAZISU010000512.1:0-5169 GCA_964541935.1 uncultured Planctomycetaceae bacterium
GGAGACCGATACTAAAACCCCTGCTGCCGCTTCTGGAGAAGATATACATCATGGATGACCTGGAAGAACTGTTGCTGGCAGGGGCTACTAATATTGATGGCAGTGAGGTTGTTCAACTGACTGTCGAACTAGAGTCGCTCAACTGTCTCAATGTGGCCGGCTTATGGGAAAGCTTCGATGCGGGATCGCAAAGTTCTTTACATGCTTGGGATACTGTTGCAGATAACACGCTAATTACCGCCTCCATTCCAGGCGACGCCAACCGTGACGGAAAAGTAGACACAGCCGATGCCGCGATCTTTGCAACTAATTGGCAAACGGCTTCCGGAGCTAGCTGGAAAATGGGTGACTTCAACAATGATGGTATGGTCAACGATGAAGACGCTACGCTGCTGGCCGCCAACTGGCAAACCGACGTAAGCAGTGCCGTCCCCGAACCGTCTACTCTAAGCATACTGTTGGCACTGGGCTGTATAGCGATGGTTCGCAGAAGAAGGCGGTAGATCTCAGGCCGGCCAAGAGCAATAAGCGGAATGCGTTAGCCACCGGTTTCGCGAGGTGAGCAGTGGGCTGAGAAGACCGGCAGAACCGGCGGCTAGCGCCTTGCCGCTCACGGTTGCCACAAATACCGGGTCGAGACCCGGCCTACATCACTACCAACCATCACGCGGAACGTGATGAGTACGGGCGTCTAGCGCACGGGCACCGTATTACGTGTCACAATCCGCGTTCCACCCGGCGGGGTGGGTGCGGTTGGGGTGACGCCGGGAACGGGTCCGGTCATCGGTGGTGCCGGCAGGCCGCCGAGATGCGATTGCAGGGATGCAACGCGGGATGCAACATCGGTTTGGTAGCGGTCGTTTTGAAGAGATTTACGGTAGTTCCGCAGGGCTTGTTGATAATCCCCCGCGTCTTCGCGGAGTTTGCCCAAGGCGGCTAGCGCGCGGGAGTTGTTGGGGTCTAGCTCGATTGCCTGGCGGAGTTGCTCTTTGGCGGTCGGTAGGTCGCCGAATTCTTGTGAGAGACGGGCCAGCTCGACCTTGGGCTCGGGCGAGTTGGGACGCCGGTTGCCCCAGTTTTCGACCAGCCGGAAGGCCTCTTCGCGGTAGCCCTGTTCGGCCAGCAAGACGGCCAGCCCGCGGTGGCAATCGATGTGGTCCATATCGCGGTCGAGGCACTGATTGTAGTAGCTTTCGGCCTGTTTGAAGTCCTCGGGGCGCTTGCCCGTGGTGGCCTGGCGATGGCTGACGGTGGCCAAATTATAGTAGCTATCCGCGTTTTTGGGGTCGCTCAACAACGCCTGTTGGAACTCGCGTGTGGCGTCTTCGAAGCGGCCCTGTTCCGAAAATCGCACGCCCTGGGCGTTGTGCCCCCGGGCGGCAAACCCGCTACAGCCGCAGGCCAGCAGGCAAAGGGCCATTAAAGTCAGGCAACAAGCTATTGTTGGGATCGACTTGAACACGTCTTGGGTGCCTCGCTTTTGCGGGGTGCAAGAAAAATAACCAATAAAAATCGCCGCGAGAGGATAGCGAAGGCTGCCAACGCACGCAATACCGGTTTGGCAGCCCGTCGAAAAGGGTGCCGCACACTAATACTCCTGTGTCACAAGTCGAAAAACTGAGGTAAAATAAACAAGCTATTCGCATTAAACCTGTCATCCCAAACCAGCAAAAATCGAGGGTTAGTCCCATGCAACCCGGCCCCAATCCCGAAAATCCCCAGCAACAACACCCGGTTAACGCCCAAGTCGTGCAACCAAGCCCCCAGCCCGGTTACCAGCAACCCCCTCCGCAGCCGCCAGCGCAGCCCCCATATCCGGGTTTTCCGCCCCAGCGTCCGCCCCGACGTCGGCGCAGCGTTTTCGGCGTCTTTTTCATGTTCATGCTGGTCATGTCGCTGGGCCTTTCGCTATTGGTCAACATGGCGCTTATCAGTGGCAACATGATGGGCAGCGACGCCGAGCTGAAGATCAAGGAGCAGTTTGTCTCGCACGCGCGGATGAGCGACAATAAGATCGCCATCATCTCGGTCGAAGGCACGATTATCAGTGGTGACGGGTTTGTTAAACGGCAGATCGACAAGGTCCGCAAGGACGATAGCGTCAAAGCGATCGTCGTGCGGGTTAACTCGCCCGGCGGCACGATCACCGGCAGCGATTATATCTATCACCATCTTTGCGAGTTGACCAAGGATCGCGATATCCCCATCGTGGTCAGCATGGGCGGGATCTGCGCCAGCGGCGGGTACTACGTTTCCATGGCCGTGGGCGACACGCCCGACACTATTTTCGCCGAGCCTACGACCTGGACCGGCTCGATCGGCGTGGTCATTCCACACTACAATCTCTCGAAGCTGTTGACCGATTGGGGTATCGAGCAAGACTCCATCGCCAGCCATCGTCTGAAGACGATGGGCAGTTTCGCCAAGCCCATGACCGAAGAGGAACGCAAGATCTTCCAGACGCTGGTCGACGACAGCTTCACACGCTTCAAAGACATCATCAAGGACGGCCGGCCCAAGTTCAAGGAAGACCCCAAGGCCCTGGACAAGCTGGCCACCGGCCAGATCTTCAACGCCATTCAGGCCGAAAAGGACGGGCTGATCGACAAGGTCGGTTTTGTGGAAGACGCCATTGAGCGTGCCATCGAGTTGGCCAAGGTCTCCGAAGACAACGTGACCGTGGTCAAATACAAACGCGAAACCTCGCTGGCGAGCCTGTTGATGGGCGGCAATTCGGGCGCCGGGAAAATCGATCTGTCGGCGCTTTTGGACGTAGCCTCGCCAAGGGGATACTACCTCTGCACATGGCTGCCGACGGCCGTTTCTAGCGAGTAGTTGGCAAGTAGGTTTTAATGTGCTCTAATGTAAGTATGCCTGTTTCGACTCCGAACATTTCATCGATCCACCGTCTTGCCAAGCAGCTCGAGGAGGACATTCGCCGTCGCGGCCTGAAAATTGGCGACCGCTACCTGTCCGCACACGAAGCGGCCGAGTTGTTGGGCGTGAGTCAGGCCACGGCCCAGCGGGCCATGAAGGTGCTGGGCGATAGCGAGAAGCTCTTGCGGCGTCGCAGTTTGGGAACTTTTGTCGGGCCCGGCGTGGCCGGTTCTTCCACGGCAAAAGTGCTGACCGTTTACGTTCTCTCGCCCGCGGAAGATCAAAGCTCCGGCCCTGCCCGGGCAGGCTGGATGCTGCAAGGCATTTGCCGCGCGACTGGCAGCACCAACGTCAACTTCGGTCTCATTCCCAAGAACGATAGAATCCAATACGTTAAGCAGTTGATGCAATTCGCCAAGTCGAGTGGCCCGCTTTTGGGGGTCATTGCCATGGGAGGCAATCGCGAAGTCTACCAGTATCTTGCCGAGAGCGGCGTT
This sequence comes from uncultured Planctomycetaceae bacterium, assembly GCA_964541935.1. Lineage (GTDB taxonomy): Bacteria > Planctomycetota > Planctomycetia > Pirellulales > Thermoguttaceae > JAFGTN01. Next base: position 3,375 of record CAZISU010000512.1, read on the forward strand.
CCCACGGTGGTGTTCGGATCGCTTTACCAGGACAACGCACAACTCCCCTCGATCGACTTGGATAACCGAGAAGCGGCGCGGCTGATGACGCGCTATTTGATCGACCGCGGTCACAAGCGCATGATGCTCTTGACCATGTCCGAAGGTCGGCCGGGCGACCACGATTTCGTCGACGGTGTCAGCGATACGCTTACCGAAGCCGATTTGCCTGCCAACGCCCTGGCCATACGCATCGTGCCCGACGACATGCAAGAGGCATTGCCCATGGTCCGCCAGTTCCTCTCTAGCGCCGATCGCCCAAGCGGCCTGATCGTCCGCGGCATGGGTATCGGCGGTGCGGTCGATAAGGCAATTGCCGACCTGGGCCTGACTGTGCCCGACGAAGTGGAGGTGGTTTGTCAAAGCGTCAATTCGGAAAGAGAAAGCATTCCCAAGCACCCACACGTCATGCCGAAAATCGAGATGGAAAAAATCGCCGGCAAATTGGGGCACATGCTGAAACGACGAGCAAAGGGACAGCCCATCGAAAAAACCAAGGTGGTTCTGCCCGTGGAACTACGCGGGGCGAACTTCACAGGGCCGGTGAAAAACCCGGGCTAAATCTCGACGGCTCCCAGCTCTTGATAGGCCGACTCGACTACGTCGGCGTCGATCTCTTGCAGGTCGCGGCCCGCTCCGGCTAAGAGCGAAAGGTCGGCCAGTTGGCTCACGCGGCGCGGCACGCCGTGGGTAAGTTGATGCAGGCGGGCCAGGGCCGGTTCGGCAAACGCGGGCTGCTGACGGCCGGCACTGGTGAGCGAACTCTTGATGAATTCGACCGTGTCGCTCTTCTGCCACGGCTCGATGTCGATCCGTAGCGTGGAGAGTTCCAGCAGGCGAGCGCCGATTTGTCCCAGCCGTTCGGGCCGGGAACTGAGCACGATGGTCAGGCGCGACTGGGATGTCATGTCGTGGCGTGCCAGGCGGGCGATTTGCGTCAATACGCTTGCGGATGCCAAGTCGGCGTCGTCGAGAAGGATTATTGTGTCGGTTTGCTGATAGCGGTTCGCGCGCAGGCGGTCTTCCAGCCGTCGCCAGAGCGAAACCATCGATTCGCCGGGCGACGGGTTCAATCGAAAGGACTGCAAAATATAGCGCAGCATTTCTACCGTTTCGAGTCCTTCCAGCCCGATATGGGCTACCGCCGCGCCGTCGTGACGTAGCTCGTCGGCGAAAAATCGCAAAAGAAACGATTTGCCACTGCCCTCGTTGCCGATCAAAAGTCCCAGCCGCTGTTGCTGCTCGACGAGGAAATGCATTCTGGCCAGGGCTTCGTCGTGCGTGGGCGCACGGTAAAAGAAGCACGAGTCGTGACAGGCTCGAAAGGGCGTGTTTTTCAAGCCCCAATACGACTGATATGTGCTCATGCAAAACCTCGTTAGCTGAGATACCCCGGTCGCCTGGCCTTTTTAAATTTGCCAGATCGCCCATTTACCCACTACGGAATTACATTCCGTAACGGTCTTATTTTCGGTACAATCCGCATTGAAACTTGATTCAAAAATGTTAGCGGCGGGGCTTGTCCCCGCGATAATGCTAGACTCGTAGGCCTATGACCAGTCGCTATTTTATTGAAACACCCATTTCCGGCTCGCAGCTTACCCTGTCGGGCTCGGAAGCACATCATTTGGCGCATGTCATGCGCGCGACGCCGGGAGATCGGGTAACGCTTTTCGACGGCAGCGGGGCCGAGTTCATCGCCGAGATCGAGCGGATAGGGCGTCGCGAAGCTCAATTGACGGTCATCGAGCGCTGT
>CAZISU010000513.1:0-5160 GCA_964541935.1 uncultured Planctomycetaceae bacterium
GTGTGGAGGCATCCGGCCGACCCGCAAGTTTACGGACGCAAGGAAGTAGACATGAGCGTGGCGCTTGCTTACGCCCAAGCGGAAACCGAGCGGACGGGCGTGCGGATAACGCCCACCGATTTGGTAATCCGAGCGTTGGCGCTTGCCATGAAAAAGTACCCCGACGCCAATGTGATTATCCGTTGGCGAAGAATCTATCACCGGCGGCAAATCAACATCTTCTCGCAGGTGGCCATCCCCGGCAGAAAGGCCGACCTTTCGGGTGCCATGATCCGCGACGCCGACCAGAAAAATTCGGCACAAATCGCCGCGGAGGTGCGTGAAAAAGCGATTGACATCATGCGTGGCCGCGATCATGAGTTTTCGCAGGCTCGAAAATCCATGTTCTGGGTGCCGAACTCAATTTATCAAATTGTTTTGGCCTGTCTGGGATTCTTGCATTACACCCTGAATTTGAATTTGGGCCTGTTGGGCATTCCCAAAGATCCTTTCGGCGGGGCCATGGTTACGTGCTTGGGTTCCCTGGGCATTTCCGAAGGCTTTGCGCCGTTGACACCTATCAGCAGGACGCCGGTCTTGGTTTCGGTGGGCAAGGTGGAAGACCGACCGCTTGCAGTAGACGGGCAAGTAGTTGTCCGCCCGGTTTGCGTTCTATGCACCACATTCGACCACCGCGTCATGGACGGATTTCTGGTCGGGAAACTGTCGCGGTTTGTGCAACGCTATCTGGCCGACCCGCAAGAATGCGAGGAACAGTCGCGGATGTTGGCCGGAAGTTGACCGAAAAGCCGCTTGTCGGCCAGTGGAGGCTGTGAGCGTGCCGATTATGACGTCGGCACCGTTTTTCCGGCGAGTTTTTCGACGTCATTGCAAACGACTCTATTCAACGCGTGTAATATACTTCAATAGAGGGCAGTATTATATCGCACCATTGCCAATTGAAAGAATCATGTCGAACCACTTCTGCCCTAGCTGCGGGGCCGAGTTGCTCAGCAGTCTTTTTATGGGTTCCTGGAAGCAAGTCGAATGCCCCACCTGCAACGAGTGGATCAAGGTGGATGTGGCGTCGCCGGAATCGTATCGCGAGCGAGAGGAAGAGGAACGCGTCTACGACCGTTACAACGACGTTGAAGACGACCCGCCCGGCAATCGCCTCGAAGAGTGTCGCGACGGCCAACGCTTGGTGATACATGTCTTGCGTGGCACCAACGGCTTGATTAGCAGTTTCGGCGGCTGCTTGTTGTTTATCGTGATAGCCTTCTCCTACTTCACCTGGGATGTTATCTGGGGCGACAACAAAGGCTCGCTGGACGGTTTGCTTGTTCTAGGCGTTGCCTGGGGAGGGGTTGCTACCATGGTTGGCGGCTGGATTTTCGCCCGTTTTGGATCCACCAGCGTTATGCTCGAGCCCAACCGCCTCGTCGTCGAGCATCGACTATTCGGAACACGCACACATAAAGAATACCGTCTTGGCCTCCAATCAAGGGCCACGCTGGTTGCTTCGCATCGGCTTTGGGGCGACTTGGTTTATGGTGTCCGCATCAGTGCCGTGGGCGTGCAGCCTGTCGTCGCAGTCTGGATGCTGCCGGGCGAGAAACGTTGGCTGGCCCGGCGCATCAACCGCCACCTGCGTCATCCCGACTGGGAAGATCCGCAGGTGGATTCCAGCACAGAGGTTAAATGGATTCTTATGGACGGTTTTAAGCTAGGCGAGTAGCTCGGCGGTAAAAGCCAAACGCCACGAACAGCGCGCCCAACAGAACCAGGCACGATGGCTCCGGTACCGAAGCGCCTGGTGCAGTACCAGTTTGCCAGTTGGCGGCCAGCAGCGTGGCGTCTAACTCGTTTACTAGGCCGTCGTCGTTGAAATCGCCCATTGCCCAGGTGGCGTCGCCGGCCAGCCAGTTCTCGGCCAGCGTGGCGGCGTCATTATCGTTGACAACTCTGTCGAAGTTGGTGTCGCCGGGTATGCTGCCGGCGGCTACCATTAAGTTGATTTCGGACTCAGTTAGCGCTCGGCTAAATACATAGAATTCATCGAGCGAGCCCATAATCTGTCGGCAGTTGTCGCCTTCGGTGCTGACCCGCGTGCTGCCGTCCGTCGCTTCATTTTCATCGCCCCAGTCGTTAAGCAAGGGCGACGTGCTGGTCGCGGCCGCCGTGCCGATAAGCTGGCCGTTCTCGTAGACGTTCATTGTTTCAGTGGCTGCGCTAAAGGTCATGGCAATATGCGTCCACACATTCCAGTTGGGGCCGTCGTCAACCGTTCTGCATTCTACGATATCGTAATTATAATAGTCTCTGAGCGTAAAACGGTATGAATCTTCCGTTTCCCTATTCATTACACAGGTCGTGGCCCAAACGTCATTTGTAGACCAGGTGTTGAAAAGTGACTGGAGTTCAGTGCCGGGATCCACGTTATACCAAGCCGCAAGCGTGATAGCATCGGTTGGCAGTGTTGCGCTGGGCATGGAGTCCACCGGCAAAGTTATGAAGTTCCAGTCAGTCCCGTATTCATCTACTCCATCGTGCCAGAATTGTGCGGCGTTGCCGAGTGGGCCGGTCGTTTGCGTCACACTGCCGGTGATCGTACCATCGTAGTCGTTGCCGGATCCGTCGGTCACGGTCGTGCCGCTAACCGTATCGAATCCATAGTAAAACACCAAATCTCCAGTAACTAATGGCGCGGCCAAGACGTTTCCCGCTAGCATTGTACTCAGGCTCAGCACTAAAAGAATCGAACTAAATCTCATCATCACGCGATCTCCCTTTCTTAAGATGACACTAACATTGGTCAGAAACTATGCGGTAGTCTTGCGGTTTGACCAGTACCGCCACCGCATATAAAAAAGACAGTACGTAGATAATATAGCGGTGCGACGAAAGATGTGTCAATAAGGTTACATTGGTGTACTAGCGATATTCGATAGATTTACACAAAATATAGTGGTACTATCGTGTCTGAGGTGGGGGTTGCCGCTTGCTACGTGCAGCGATTCAAGAAAATCCAATACTTAAGTTGTTGGGAGTCCGTTTTGTAGTGCTGCCTTCAGGCGGAAAGATTCTTTCCTAGCCTTCGTGAACATCCCACATTCCGGTTGCGGCCAATCTCCAAACGTAAAGTTGGCAAAACTCAAACAGTTAAGCAGAATGGAGTATTTCGGCGAAATAAGCCGAGAGATAGGATCCCCAAGGCCAGCAGGACCATGCACGTGGGCTCGGGCACCGAGGCGTTTGTGGCAGAGCCGGTTTGCCAGTTGGCGGCCAGCAGCGTGGCGTCTAACTCGTTTACTAGGCCGTCGTCGTTGAAATCGCCCATTGCCCAGGTGGCGTCCCCGGCCAGCCAGTTGGCGGCCAGTGCGGCGGCGTCGTCGTCATCGACAACTCCGTCGCCGTTGGCATCGCCGGGTATGTAGTCTACGGGCTGGGCGTTGGTTGTGTAGAGGAGATTGATTTCATCGGTGCTCAGCGCGCGGTTGAAGAGCCACACCTCGTCGATTTGGCCTTCCCAGTCGAAATCCAGGTTAGTGCCGTAGGCGGAGCCGATGCCGTTGATGACGAATCCGGTGAGATTGTCGGGGTCGGAGCCCACGAAATCTCCATCGAGATAGAGCGTTACGTCGTCTACAGTTCCGTCTTCGTCGTAGTCTCCGGCAACTATGGCGTAGTGGTGCCACTCGTTATCTCGGTCAAGGGCAAAGTCGGCTTGACGTTCGGGCAAATTGCCACTACCCCGCCAGCGGACATAATCCTCCCAGATCCAGACAAAGAAATCCGATGCCCCCCAATCTCCCCCGGCATCTCCCATGACCATGCCGCCAGTTGTGGTACTTGAAAGGTTACGAGCCCAAAATGACATGCTGTAGGGGCTGGGTGAATAAAAAACTTGTTCTGGTATTTGTACCCAGTCGCGTTCTGCGGTGAAGTTGGCCGCCCCGTCACCAAAGACAGATTCTCCGGCCGTGGTGGTGATGCTCACGCCGTTGGTGTTGCCGTTACCGCTTCCGTCGTAGGCAGTGCCGTGATAATTATTGCCGGACGAATCGCTATAGTCGCTGTCGAAAGTATAATGGGCCAAAGCACCGGTAACCGTTGGCCCGCTCGGACCCGGGGGATCTGGTTCGTTGTTCATTGTGGTTTGCATAACCGAGGCGAAGGCCGAGCCCAGATCCTGCATGCCGACATAGTTGAAGTGGATGTTGTCGCTTTTCATGGCGAAAGAGTCGGTGTCGACCAGCCCGCTGCGGGAATTGCCATCGGCAACAGCCGTTTGTGCGTTCATGACTGTTTGCAGTCCGGGCGGGTACGTGAGGCCGGTCTGGTTTGCCGAGAGCCGGCCGATTACAAACGGCAGATCGGCCCCGTATCTGGTGCGTACATCGCTGATGAAGCTTTCCAAGTTCATTTGGTAGGGATTTGCATAGGAATCCGAAGTGGCGTCGTTTTCGCCTTGCATCCAGATCATGCCCGCGATCTCCACGGTGTCACCGGGGTATGCGGCCTGCAATGCGGCCATGCCTGCGTCGACCGTGTTTTGGAATTGCACATACTCGGGACCGCTGGGGGGCTGCCCACTGGTCATATAGCCTTGTGCCGCCGTTGGCGTACTTGATGACGGCGACCGAGGTGTCGGGGTCGCTGGCGTAATAGTCGGCCATGTCGCGTCCGAAGGTAATCTCGGGGCCGAAGTAGTTCGTCTGCGAGAATTCCGGCGAGCCGGGCTTGAGGTCTATTAACTGATTCTCCCAAGGATGCGAACCTTCGACGCGGAAGAAGAAATCGACATCCGTTTGCGGCTGTTGAAGAGCAGTCGGCAAGCCAGAGGCGGCGGCCCGGCCGTCGCCGTTGGATTGACCACCCTGCAGGAAAACCTGGACCGTGCCGCCAGTGGCCGCTTGGGCAGACAATGCGATTAATGCAACTGTTGCTATTGAAAAACGAATGAAAGCCATCACAAACCACTCCCACATTGATTATGAACCGTTGATGAAAACGTACAGCAAGCACGCGCGAGCGCATACTCGCTGCCAACGATGTAAACTCAGTAACGTAGGCCGGGCCGCAACCCGGCCTAGCGGCTTCTAGCTCTTTCGCCCGCCGTGTCGCAGTCCCGCCAGCGACAACAGACCGCAAAGCAACAGACCCAAGCTCGTCGGTTCG
>CAZISU010000514.1:0-5150 GCA_964541935.1 uncultured Planctomycetaceae bacterium
TACACCATAAAACCGAGGGTAAATATCGGGAAGTAATTACTGTACGAGTTCTAAGATATTAAGGATTTTTAGAGTTATGAGAAAAATCATCGCACCATTGACGGCCGCTGCGGTTTTGCTGTTGATAAACGCGGCAAATTCAGCGGACCTGCTATTTCAAGACACATTCGACGACTTGAGCCACATAACTACCGGCAATCTAGGAAAAGTTGCGACATGGACGACGGCGCCCAGCCCGGGCGGGAAAGACGGCAAGTCGCTATCTATCGATTGGCCTGCCGATGGCACACAGGGCTGGGACCACATGTTCCACGACCTGGGGAATATCGCATTGCCCACCACGGGCAAAGTTTCGCTCAAATGGAGTTTCTTAAGAAGTGGCGCCTTGGAGAAAAATCTTTTTGAGGGAGTCGGCCCGCAAAATCAATCCAACCTAGTTGGCGCGGCCATTTGCGAGCAACAAGCCAATCCGAATAATTGTGGGTTGTATATTCAGGACGCCTACGCGATTCATCCCGGCTCAAGTGGCACGGGCCGATGCACCATGGACACTTGGAACACTGTCACCATGGAGTTTGACATGGACGCCGCGGCCGACAATGTGAAAATCTATCTTGCCAAAGGTCTCAATAACCCCACAACCGCCGATCTCTGGACAACACAAAGCCTCGACATAAATGCCTGGCCGATCAACAACTGGCAAGCAGCTAGATACGGTTACACGAGTAACGGGGCCTGGACACAATACGTTGACGATTTGTCCGTCTACTCGGGCAGTATCGTGGGGCCCGTTCCGCCCGCGCAAATCGGCCGACACCGACAATTGTTCGTAGACGACGCTATGATTGCCGACACGTCAAACGTGAATCTCACACTACATCAACCCAATAAGCACACGGTCGGCGGCAAGACCGCGCCGGTGATGGTGGGCGACCGTCCTTGGGAAACGGAAGTCGCACTCTACGGGACCACATTTTACGATGAACAAGAACAGGTCTACAAGATGTGGTATCGGAGCCTCGCAGACACTTGCTATATCTGCTACGCAACCTCGACCGACGGGGTGAGTTGGACAAAACCGACCCTGAATGCTTCGTCATATCAGGGGTCAACGGACAATAATATCTGTGGCGGTTTTGAGAGTTTTTATACCGACGGGTTCGGCGTAATTAAGGACATGAAAGATCCCGACCCAAGCCGGCGTTACAAGATGCTTACCTACCACGGTGGCGACAAGTTTGCCGCCATGGTCTCGGCCGATGGCGTCAATTGGAGCGGACCAATCAATTCCATGACGCACCAAACGGGCGACGTCATTAGCATGTACTACGACGAGGGCCTGGGCAAGTATGTCGGCCTTACCAAACGTTACGTCGGTGGAAAACGCTCGCGGCTGATCACCTTTAGCGACGATTTCGAAAACTGGACCGCGCCACAAGTAATCATGACACCGGATGGAAAGGACCCTGCCACGGCCCATATCTATTCGCACGTAGGCTACGAGTACGAGGGAATGCGTATCGGCTATATTTCGGTTTATGACACGGCCACTGAGAAAATGGATACCCAATTGGTTAGCAGTCGCGACGGTCTTAGCTGGCAGCGATATCGGCAGCGGACGTCGTTTCTGCCGCTCGGCGAGGTGGGCGACTTCGATTCCGGCATGATCATTGCGGATGGAAGCGGCTTGGTTACCAAGGGTGGGAAAATAATGATCTACTACTGTGGGGGAAACACCGACCACGACGGTAATGTGATCGGCGATGGCGACGCGGTTTTCGCTAACGGCCTGGCTACGCTACGCCAAGACGGCTTTGTCTCGGCCGACGCCGGCGCCGAAGGCGGTACGCTGACGACCGTGCCGTTTGTGCTGTCCGCGAAGCAACTCGCTATCAATGCCACAACGTCAGATGGTGGCAGTATCCGTGTAGAAATGCTCGATGCCAACGGACAGGTCATCGGCGGCTACGAACTGGTCGATTCCAGTTCGTTTAGCGGAGACTCGTTGGGCGCTCAGGTCCACTGGTCCGGCCAGGACATTTCCGAAAGCCTGCTCGGCGAAACGGTCAGACTCAAGTTTTACCTACAAGACGCAAGCCTATATTCATTCTGGTTCACTGCCGCTCTAACGCCCGGCGACGCCAACAACGACGGCACCGTCGACGCCGCCGACGCCACGATCCTAGCCGAGAACTGGCAAAGCACGGGCTTAGGCTGGGCTGAAGGCGATTTTAACGGCGATGGCGTGGTAAACGACGCCGACGCTACGATTCTGGCCGCCAACTGGCAGTCGAGCGTTGTAGCCGAAGCCGCTGTTCCAGAGCCCGGCATGATCGTCTTGCTCTCCGCCGGCTTGTTGATACTTTCCACGCGTCAGCGGCTTCTGGAAAAGCAGTAAAGCAGGGGTGGGATCGTTTACGCGACACGAGCAAGACAGACATGCCGACCAGCAAGAGCACAAGTGTGCCAGGTTCGGGCAGCGAAGCCTGATCGCTTGCTCCGACCTGCCAGTTGGAGGCCAGAAGCGTGGCGTCCAAGTCGTTGACATTGCCATCGCCGTTGAAATCGCCCATCGTCCAGGCGGCGTCTTCCTCTGTTAGCCAGTTCGAGGCAAGGATGGCGGCGTCGGCTTCGTTGACTGTGCCGTCATAATTGGCGTCGCCTGGAAGCGGAGCTGGCCCGATGCCCCAGCGATGCATGAGTTGTCGCTCTACGGCGGCTCGCTCGATGTCCGAAAGCTGTCCCTCGAAGACGATCAGCTCGGCAATTTCTCCTTCCCAGGTGTGACCATAGGTAAGCACATAGCCTCCGATCCGCAGCCCAGTCATTCCGCCGGAGAGCAGATCGCCGGTATAGACCGCTTCGCCGTTGACGCGGATCGTGTCGGTCGAACCCGTGGTGTGCGATACGGAGGTAATCGCCCAGTTGTCTGTGCCAACAGGGTCTTCTAGATCGGTAACCCAGTTGTTGTCGAATCCGCCATCGTACACGGTTCCGCCGCATACGACCACGGGATCCCCTTCGTCGGTGCGGATGGCAAATCCTTGTCTTTGTTCATCGGCCGCGCTATCGTAAAGCATCGAGATACCGTCACCGTTGCCCGTGCGTTTGCATATCGCGAACACTGTTCCGGGCCCCGATTCGCCCCACTCGGCGGCGTAGCTATCTAGATAGTCGCCATTGCCGTCGAAAGTCACGGTTTGTAGGTCGTCTACGCCGTTGTTGGACAATTGTGGATCTCCCGCTGCGGCAAGATGGCGGTCGTTGCCCGACTGGTCGCCCCAGAAGGCAACTTGCGATGAGGAATCGTGGGTAACAATGTCCTGATCGGCGCGATACCATGCGTAAGGCGTGGTGCCGCCGGGCATTACGGGTCCGCCTTCGATATGCCCGGGACGTTGAGGCGGATCGGGCGTCCCGGATAAAAAAGCGTTGGCATACCTTTCACCGACGATCAGTTTGCTTGGTTTGTCGAAGTGCAGGTTGTCGTAGAGTCCGCCCTGCAGATCGAGGTTGGAAAAATACTCTATATCTGAAGATCCGGCGGCCAACATGGTTTGTTGCGCACGCACGACGTCGCGAGTCGAGCTAGCGGCAGCAATGCCTCCGATAACCGTTTTCATGTTCGTGGCGTGGGGTAAATCGGCGCGGAGATTATCGATAAATGTTGACAAACGAGAGCCGGAAACGGACGCCTCATAGCTATCGTCGCTTTCGCCTTGCAGGTAGAGCAAGCCTGCAATTTCGTAAGTGTCTCCGGTGGATACTAATTGCGAGGTAGCGGCGTTGACCGTACTGACAACTTCTTGATACATATGCCCACCGTTCGCTTTGGACCAATGCGTGTTTCCGCCTCCGGCCCGACTTGCTTTGATGACCATAACGTTATCTTCACCCTCGGCATACATTTTCCGTGCGAAGCCGAATTCAGGGCCCCAGAAGGTTGGATGCTCGTTTGCTCCTTGCTGCTGTTGGAGTGTTGTTATCAGACCGCCTGAATCGCCGAGCGAAGTTGTTGCGTCCAACACATTGTTCCAGAAAAATCGCGTTTCCACATCCGCTGGATCGGTCCCCGGCGTATAATCGGTCTCGTCGGGATCGGCGGTTGTTCCAAGCGAGTTCGATTGGCCCGTAAGAATATAGACCTTAACAAAAGCAGCCTGCGATGGAGCTGTACATAGCATCAAGCAAGTCATGAATATCATAGTTGTCAAAAATGTTATTTTCATATTCTGCTCGTCGTATTTATTGTAATATGGGGTAAAACAAACTCTTTCAATTAGCTTTTTTCACGCAGTTGACATAGAAGAAAATTGCCATCATCAGTCCGCCGGCCATTGAGGTAATACAACCCGGTTCGGGCACCGAGGCGCTTGCGCCGGGTGCAGTACCGCCCCAGTTTGCGGCCAGCAGCGTGGCGTCTGCGTCGTCGACATTGCCATCGCCGTTAAAATCGCCCATCGTCCAGGCGGCGTCGCCTTTTGTCTGCCAGTTCGAGGCTAGAATGGCGGCGTCGGCAGCGTTGACCGTGCCGTCGTAATTTGCGTCACCGGCAATCGGTGCCGGGCCGATGCCCCAACGGTGCATCAGTTGCCTTTCGACGGCGGCTCGTTCGGTGTCCGAAAGCTCGCCTTCGAAGACGATCAGCTCGGCGATGTCGCCTTCGAAATAATGGCCGTACGACAAGACGTAACCGCCGATCCTTAAGCCGGTCATTCCGCCGGAAAGCAGGTCGCCGGAATGGATCTCCACTCCGTTGACGCAAATCGTGTCGGTCGAGCCGGTGGTGTGCGACACGGAAGTGACAATCCAGTTGTCGGCCCCGATGTTATCCGGTAAAACACCGCCAGCGGTATAATTGTTGGTCCATCCACCGTCATAGACGGAGCCGCCAGCTTCGATTACGGGTTGCCCGAAGGAGTCGGTTTCTGAACGTATCGAAAATATTTGCCGCTGCTCGTCTACCGGCGAGTCATATATGTAGCTAACACCGTCGCCATCGCCCGTGCGTCGCCAAACGGCGAAGACCGTGCCGGGCGCGGCTTTTCCCCAACTTTCAAGTGAGCCTAATAGGGTATCGGTACTGCCATCGAAAGTGACGGTCGGTCGGCCGCCGATGCCCTCTTGGGTCAGTTGCGGATTGCCTTCGG
>CAZISU010000515.1:0-5142 GCA_964541935.1 uncultured Planctomycetaceae bacterium
CCCGTAGGCCGGGTTATAACCCGGCGGGAAAGACGGCAACCAACACAAACGCCGGGTTATAACCCGGCCTACGGATTTAGTATCTCACGCGGAATAAAACTCCTGCACACGCATGATGCCGTCGAATCCGTCGGCTTTGAGAACGTCTTCTAGGCAGACCATGGCCGGGTGGTCGGGGGTGAGTATCTCGTACTTGCGTTTGACCGAGCCGATAATTCGGTCCAGGCCCAGCGGCATAGTCTTTGTGATGAACGCGCTCTCCAGCGGCCCCTTTACCCGCGACCCGTCGGCCCGTTTGGGTGGCAGCATCACGGTGAAGTTGCTAAGACCAACCGACGCATGAACGCCGGCCAGGTCCGCGTCGGCATGGATCAATTCCATGGCGGCCACCAAGCGTTTGAGATTGCCTTCCGAATCGGTGCCGATCGGAGCGATGCCGGGATCGAAAATCACGTCATCGTTGGGGATTGCGTGCGTGCGTGCCATGGCGATCAGCGACTGGGCCGCCTGGTAAGTCTGTTCGGCCGTGTGGCAGGGCCCCGACTGGCCGTCGACGACCTGTTCGGAGATCAGCAAGATCGGGCAGAAAGGCTGCATGGCGTAGAGGTCGAACATTTCCACCCGCAAGGCCGAGATGGAGTTGAGCACCGGCTTGACGCCGCCGGCGCGATCTATGTCGTATGCCTCCAGGCCGGCCTTGGCCGTGGCGAAGTCGGGAGAATCTACCGAAATCGGTTTGGCCGTTATCGACTGCACTTTCTTGACCATATCGGCCATGAATTCGGGCGATCGCGGGCCCACGTTGACGTCGATATAGGCCGCACCCTTTTCGTCCTGAAGCTTGGCCAGGGCCAGCAGCCCGTCGATGTCGTCGGCTTCGAAAAGCTTGTGCGTCGAGGGCACCGAGTCGTTGATCGACTCGCCGATAATCTTCAAACCTTCAATTGCCATGGGATAAGCTCCTTCTAACGTATTATCTGGTGACGAACCTGTTAGCCCAGCCGCTTGCGGCGGAGAAAAAACCGCCGCAAGCGGCTGGGCTAACATGAACTATTTTTTGATTTCCAAACTGTCGCCCTGCGTTCTATCCTCTATCATCTGCCCTCTGGCTCTCACTCGCCCGTATCGTCCTTCTCACGCGGCGCGTGGTGATCTCGATCTAGATACGTATTCGCCCAGGCTGATGTGTTTTTCAACTCGGCGTTGTAGAAGACCGGATCGCCCGCGAGAATTCCTTCTTCCTCGCCGAATGATTTTAGGCGTTCGTAGATTCGGGCCCAGATGCATTCTTTGTCGTCCAACTCGCAACGTCCGTTTCGCGACCCGCCGCAGGGGCCGTTGCGGCCGCATTTCGAGCAGCTTATGTTTGGGCAAAGGTATGCGCAATCGGGCAGGCTGCAATCGCCACAGTCCTTGCAGCCGTAAAGGAGATGTTTCGATTCTTTTTCCAGCCAGTACGACAATCGGCCCGCCAGATTGGGTTTGCCCGACTTCTCCATCCAGGCGAAAAGTTTTCGCATCGAGCCATAGAGGTTTTTGTCGCGCTCGAAGGCCACCGAATGCACCAGTCGCGAGACGCGATAGTTGAGCGAAACCTCTTGCGATATGCGGCGGCGCTGCCGCGACTTGACGTATTGCGGGTTGAGGCTTTCGGCGTCCGACATGCCCGTTTTGGGATCGTGGTCGAAAAGGAAAAACTCGTCGGGCAGCGAATAGCAGATTTCCGGCAGAAAATCTCGCCAGTCGTTCTCGCCGTAACTTTCGGCCATGTCGATGATCTGGAAAAACGTATCGGCTTTCGACATCCCGCCCAGATACCCGGCCGCAAAACCCAGGCCTTTAAAAACGGCCAGTTGTTTGGCCGCCAGTTCGCGGAAAAACTTGCGGCCCTTGTCTTCGCCCGCGGCGTACTTATTGGCCTGTGCGAGCAACTCATCGCTGACCACGCAACCGGCCAGCCGGCCGCTGTTGAACAACTGGGCCACGAAACGTGTGAGCAAATACACGTTGCCGATGATGGGCGTCTTCAGCCCCTTCGAGTCCAGCAATAGCTTGATTTCGTGGAACTTACGCATGTCGTAGCCCAACTGCGGGATGATCCATGCGGCGCCTTGCTCGATCTTGCGCAACAGCTTGTAATACTGCGGTATCAACTCCCGTTCGTTTTGCTTGAAGGGCGAAACGCAACAACCGGTGAAAAAATTGGTCCGCGGCAGCGTGTCCATCATACCCCGTCGGCCGGGAACCTGCAGGCCTTCGTTCATCGACCGCATCAACGCGACCAGGCTCACCGAGTCGAGGTCGAATACCGGCGCCGACGTGCCGCCGAAGCCCGAGGTGGGGTAATCGCCGGTCAGGGCCAAGATGTTATCGAATCCCTCCGACGCATAACGCCAGCAAGCCGATTCCAACCCGTTGCGGTTGAGATCTTTGCAAGAAAGGTGCAAAACCAAACGGTTGGCAGCTTGCGATATTTTGCCCGCCAGCCAGTCGGGCGGGAGCATTGGTGCCCCGCCCGGGTTGTCGGTGATTGAAACCCAAGAGATGCGCTGATCACCTAGCAGCGCCTCAGCCAAGGCCATCGATTTGTCGGGCGATTCAAGCGGAACAATGCCGCGCGTGGTTACCGCTTCGCCGCCATAGTGGAAACCATCACCGCTGGTGATCTCGCGAAATGATTTTCGATTATCGTTCTCAGACACGGTTGCACCACATTCGATAAACGTAGGGTGCGTCCGCGACGCACCACAAATCTCGGTAATATTGAACCGTCGGTGCGTCTAGGACGCACCCTACTTGATTAACAATTTTGCGGCGGTTTTAGCCTTCGCACAACTTTCGTGCCATGGCTACCGCGGCACTGGCGTTATCGCTGAATCCGTCGGCGCCGATTTCGTCGGCATATTGCTGCGTAATCGGGGCTCCGCCGATCATGACCTTCGTCGATTGACGGATGCCGGCGGCTTCGAGAGCTTCGATAACCGTTTTCATCATGGTCATGGTGGTTGTGAGCAGGGCCGAAAGGGCGACAATCGAGCCGTCTTTCTGCTGGGCGGCTTCCACGAACTTTTCGGGTGCAACGTCTACGCCCAGGTCGACGACCTCGAAACCACCACCTTCGAGCATAGATGCCACGAGGTTCTTTCCGATGTCGTGCAGGTCGCCCTTAACGGTTCCGATTACGACTCTGCCAGCCGCTTCGAGTCCCTCGGCGGCCATGGCCGGGTTGAGGAGTTCAAGGGCCGTTTTCATCGCACGGGCGGCAATCAGAAGCTCGGGCACGAAAAACTCGTTGGCCTCGAAACGCTTGCCGACCTCGTCCATGGCCGGAATCATGTACTTCGAGAGCAAATCGCCGGCTTCGCATTTCGCTTCCAAGGCGGCTTTTGTGACCGCTTCGGCTTTTTTGGCATCGCCAGTCAGGATGGCATCATACAGTTCAGCAGGATCGGACATTTAGATCTCCAGATAATAAAGAACGACAATGTTTGTTTTGTTTTTTATTGCCCGCATTGATTGCTCGCTTCAACCGAGCACCGCACATCATAACATCACATACCATCAAACATCAACCCCCGCGTGAGTTTCATCAGGGGATTTGGTACAGACAAACGGCAGAATATAGAGTATCGGGCGAATTGTGAAGCCGGTTGGGGGCGAAATTTGTTTTTTACGGCAAATTACCCACTCATGTTGGGGGATTTTGTCTTTTCTTTAAAAAACTTCGGCAGACCGGGCTGTACCCGCTTGCGGTGCTATCGCAGCATTGCTATCCTACGCGGTGGCTATGGATTCTTGTCTTTGAGAATCCACTTATATTGGCCCCTCTCATATTGGCAATGTAGGCAGGATTGCTGGGATGCTCGTTCTGTCACGGAAGGTCGGCGAAAAAATCTTGATTGGCGACGACATCGTCGTCACGGTTGTGCGCGTGGCCCCGGGCGTAGTGCGCATCGGTGTCGAGGCCCCGGGTGATTTGCCGATTGTCCGCAAAGAAATCCAGAAAAACGCTGCGGGGAAGACCGAGATTCAATCATTATCTCGTTAGCCCACGTCATCTCGTTAGCCCTGCCGCTTGCGGCGGTTTTTTCTTCGCCAGTCGTTCGCGCTCTTCCAGCCCCTTGGGGTTGCTAACATCCAGCAGTATACGATGCTCAGATCCGTCTAGCGAGCCGCGAACCTCGACAAAATCTTTCAGCCACGCGATTTTGTCGGCGGCCGGGGCCTCGCTGGGAAGTTCGCTGCCGGGCGGGCGGCCCCAGATGATTTTCGTTCCGCCGCGTGTGAAGAGTGCGTAGCCGTAGACGCTGCGATAAGCGGAGCGCTGAGGTGCTTCTGGCGCAATTCGCTTCAGGCCGAGCTTTTGCCAATCGTCCCCGAAAGCTCCAGCGATCTCGGCCGCGCCGACCACGCGTTCGTCGCCCCAGTGTTCGCCCCAGCCAACTACTGGAGCCGTGAGTTGTTCCACAGGGTCCAGGCACGGATATTGAATGGCTTCGACCTGGGTGAAATCGTCGGGGCCGGGAAGGAGAATTCCATGTACATCGACCGGATACAGGCCGTTATTTTTGCTGCCCGACCCTCTTACCATCACCATGCAAACAGGCTTTCTGTATTTCAATTCGACCTTGATCCGAGAGGGATGATGCTTCGTGACACTAACCACTCGTTCCACCCAGGGGTGCAACGAAAAGGCCTGCGCGACTCGTTCGGTAGCAGAGTCGTCCATGATTGATATTTGCCCGCCCGATGCGGTTAGAATCTCCTCAAACGCCTGGTGGGCGATTTTAGTGCGAATCCAAGGTGGAGGCGGTGTGATTTCCAAGTCGTCGGCCGTCACGATATAATCGCCCGAGGTAAGCACCCGCTCGGAAACCGACTGCCATGTAACCGTAGCCACGCCCACCAGAGTGGCGATCGCCAAAACGCCCAACACCATCGAGCGTGCCGGGCCGATGGCCAACGCGCCCATGCCGGCCAGGCCCGATGTCAAGCGAGCGAATCCTTTTTTCTTTTTTGCCTTAGATCTAGCCATTTTGCCTCTTGCCCCGTGAGTTAACATGTGATGTGCCGGGTGCCATGCCCACGCTTGTCGTGGGCATGTGGATCTTCCTAGCCGGGTGCTTCGAACATGGCCACGCA
>CAZISU010000516.1:0-5140 GCA_964541935.1 uncultured Planctomycetaceae bacterium
CACGTTCGATGGGAGTACAATATGATGGCAACACGAATCTTTTTTCTAGGACTTGTTGTCCTGGTCGCTACGTCGATGACGGCGCAGGCGGCGCTTTTTAACATTGATGGCGATTTCGACGCACAGACGCTGGGCTCGGTCGTCGGCTCGCCTTGGGATCCGGCTGGAGGTGGCCCGATAGTCGCCCCGGTGGCGCAAAGCCCATACACAAACGTCTATGCCGACAACGGCAAGGGCGCGGCATTGCCGGCAGCGGGAGCATATATCGTAGGATATTTCGATGCTCAAACGGCCGCATCGGCGCCTATGCTCTACTACAATGTTGACTTCCGCATTCGCTCGACAGGCGGCTTCCAGCGATTCGAACTGGGAGCGAATGCCGGCGGCAACGATGCCATCGTCTTCTTTGTCGATGATACAACCATGTACATCACAAACGGCGGTACGGGCAGCAACTGGGACGGATCCACAGACTCCCGCGATCTGGTCACAGACAGTCTAACGGCAAACACCTGGTACAACGTACAACTCGATGTGGACTTGGCGGCCAAAACCTATACCGGACGCGTTTCCATACCGGGCGAGACGATTGCCATCGACACGAAAAATATAGTGGATGGCTGGCTGGGAACCATGAACTGCGTATTCACCGACGACAACGGGCCCGGCGGCTCGGCCTACGACGCCGACAACTTCGCCGTGTCGACAACCCCCTTGGATGCCATCAGCAACGATCCGGTCAATCCGGTTGATCCTCCTACGTACAAAACCATCAACATCGACTTCGATGGCACTCGCGATAGCGATCCCGATCCTATTACATATCAACCGGCCAGCGGTGAAGTATATAACAGCATTTTGGTTGATTCACGCACCAGCGGAGCTAATGACGACAATCTTAGCATTTCAGGAAGCAACCTGCTCGACAGCAATGGTAACGCAACGACGGTTGGCTTTGCCGCCTCGCCTGTGGGTGGCGACCAGGCTCCCGCCTACACCGACATCAACGACCCCAGCTTGGACGACGCGCTATCGAGCGATTATTTGTTCGTGCATTCAGCCGGGAACGATTCCGACGCCCCCTTCACGATCAGCGGCCTTGGCGACACGGCGATGATCAACATTATTTTGGGCCCGGGAACCGGCAGCCCGCAAGAAGTCGTAGTTGAAGGCGCAGATAATTACGGCGGCGTTTTTTATGATGTCCCCGTGGTCAACGGCGAAGTACACGGTACGATCGGCAATGGCACGGGAATCACTTGTGTTATCAAAGGCTTGACCATTCAGATCGCCGAGAATCCGATCCCCGGCGATGCCAATCACGACGGCGTGGTCGACGCCGCCGACGCCGCGATTTTGGCCGCCAACTGGCAAATCGCTAGTGGAGCGGGTTGGGGACAAGGCGATTTCAACCATGACGGCGCGGTCGACGACATCGACGCCACGATCCTGGCCACCAACTGGACGACGACTTCGCCCGCATCAGTGCCGGAGCCGTCGGTGTTGGTGATGCTGATTGCGGGACTGGGGGTACTGGTTTGGCGTCGTCGCTAAGCGTTGCTTAGCAGACATTTGAAAATGTCGGGCCGGATGGAGAGATAAGGCACTTGTTATTGATCCCGCCCCATGTATTTTGGGCGGACAACTTAGACTCGGCAGTAACATCCACATTAAACAAGAGGAAACATCATGACAACACGAATTCTTTTCCTGGGATTGATAGTCCTGGTCGCCACGTCGATGGCGGCGCAGGCGGCGTTTTTTAACATTGATGGCGATTTCGACGCACAGACGCTGGGCTCGGTCGTCGGCTCGCCTTGGGATCCGGCTGGAGGTGGCCCGATAGTCGCCCCGGTGGCGCAAAGCCCATACACAAACGTCTATGCCGACAACGGCAAGGGCGCGGCATTGCCGGCAGCGGGAGCATATATCGTAGGATATTTCGATGCTCAAACGGCCGCATCGGCGCCTATGCTCTACTACAATGTTGACTTCCGCATTCGCTCGACAGGCGGCTTCCAGCGATTCGAACTGGGAGCGAATGCCGGCGGCAACGATGCCATCGTCTTCTTTGTCGATGATACAACCATGTACATCACAAACGGCGGTACGGGCAGCAACTGGGACGGATCCACAGACTCCCGCGATCTGGTCACAGACAGTCTAACGGCAAACACCTGGTACAACGTACAACTCGATGTGGACTTGGCGGCCAAAACCTATACCGGACGCGTTTCCATACCGGGCGAGACGATTGCCATCGACACGAAAAATATAGTGGATGGCTGGCTGGGAACCATGAACTGCGTATTCACCGACGACAACGGGCCCGGCGGCTCGGCCTACGACGCCGACAACTTCGCCGTGTCGACAACCCCCTTGGATGCCATCAGCAACGATCCGGTCAATCCGGTTGATCCTCCTACGTACAAAACCATCAACATCGACTTCGATGGCACTCGCGATAGCGATCCCGATCCTATTACATATCAACCGGCCAGCGGTGAAGTATATAACAGCATTTTGGTTGATTCACGCACCAGCGGAGCTAATGACGACAATCTTAGCATTTCAGGAAGCAACCTGCTCGACAGCAATGGTAACGCAACGACGGTTGGCTTTGCCGCCTCGCCTGTGGGTGGCGACCAGGCTCCCGCCTACACCGACATCAACGACCCCAGCTTGGACGACGCGCTATCGAGCGATTATTTGTTCGTGCATTCAGCCGGGAACGATTCCGACGCCCCCTTCACGATCAGCGGCCTTGGCGACACGGCGATGATCAACATTATTTTGGGCCCGGGAACCGGCAGCCCGCAAGAAGTCGTAGTTGAAGGCGCAGATAATTACGGCGGCGTTTTTTATGATGTCCCCGTGGTCAACGGCGAAGTACACGGTACGATCGGCAATGGCACGGGAATCGTTTGCGTCATCAAAGGCTTGACCATCGAGATACCCGTCGCTGTGCCGGAACCGTCTTCGCTAGTCTTGCTGGCTGCGGGCCTGATCGGCTTGCTTTGCCACGGTTGGCGTAAGAGGGAGTAGTCAACACCCCCATTTTTCACGAGAAATGGAATAAAAAGATCGCTGACGGTGGAGCGACAAACGCTCGCTCCATCGTCACGCTCTTACCGCGGGTAATGAGAAGTAAGAGTATTTATGAGGTCGGGTATTTTTTTGATTTGAAAGGAGTTAGCCGGTCATGCGAAAAGCAAAAGGCTTTACACTTGTGGAACTCTTGGTGGTAATCGCCATCATCGGAATTCTCATCGCGTTGCTGTTGCCGGCCGTTCAGGCTGCCCGCGAGGCGGCACGGCGGTCGCAATGCACGGCCAACATGAAACAGATCGGCGTGGGACTGCATAACTACAGCGCCGCGCACAAAGGTTTTCCGATGGGCTGCCTGCACGGCGTCGATTGGCCCAACGCCTTGTACTACATCATGCCGTTCATCGAACAACAGCAGATGTACGATGCAATGAAAATCATGCAAGAGAGCGGTATTCGCCCATATGATTCGGCAGCCAGGGACATCTGGCCCGATATGCTCAATGAAAAGGGTGTTTCCGTGTTTCTCTGTCCTAGCGATGGCATGGGCGGCCGCACCAAGCGGACGACCGGCGGCGTGGTCACAACCGGGGCGAACGATCCGCAGTATTTCGTCACCAACTATATGGAGATAGTTTCCGGACTAAACGACATAGAAACCGGACAACATGATCCACGTGGAGTTATGGGGACGGGAAACACTTTGCCATCGCATCGCAAGGCCGTGTTTACCTATAATTACGGAGCCAAGTTCAACGAGATTACAGACGGCCTTTCCAAGACAATGGCCTTTTCAGAATACCTCACCGGATTGCCCGAAGACATCCGCGGTTTTCCTATCACAAATCGGGCGGGGGCGCAGTTCCTGCATGTGAACCTGACACCGAATAGTCAAATGTCAGATAATTTGAAGGCACATCCCTCCTTTTGCGATCCTAATGCAAACCATCCAGAGTTAAACCTACCATGCGTACAGGGACATGAAGCTACCAATACCGCCGGTTCGAGAAGCCGGCACCCGGGCGGCGTCAACAGCCTGTTCTGCGACGGCAGCGTGCATTTCATCACCAATGAAATCGACGTCGACATCTGGCGTTCGCTCGGCTGGATGAGTGACGGCGGGCCGATGGGCGCGACTTGGGAGGAATAATAAACAATGGGTAGCCCCGATAGCTCGTCTATCGGGGTGCCGAAGGCACAAGAGGAATTACTTCATTCCCTCATGCCTCTTGCGGCTGCGAAGCCCAGCGGTCCCCCATTACTGTCTGACGCATCGGCATACGCGATGACAAGCGTCGTCGCTAACAAATCATACGACATCACTCAGTCAAAACACCCACCACATTTCAACCTGGAGTTACCATGTCCCGCCTACGTCCGTTTTCATTCCTGTTTCTAATTGCTCTTGCGACGTTTGCTACATCGCTTCAGGCCGCATCGCCCATGCCCAGCTACCCTGTTCCCGGCGACAGCGACTATTCCGGCCGAAAGGGAACAACGCTTTACGTTTCCAAATTGGGCGATAATTCCGACGGCAGTAGTTGGGCCAAGGCCTTTCACAAGATCCAAGACGCATTAAACGCCGTGCCCGACGCCAGAGGCGGACATCGCGTTATCGTACGGCCAGACAACTACATGGAACCCAACCTGGAGACCATTCATAAAGGCGCGGCCGGTGCGTACAACCTCTTGCTCGGCGACGTCGACGGCTCGCTGGGCTCGGGCGCAAAAGGCTGGGTGGTTATCGACGCAGGCGACGCCAAGGCCGGTTTTAAAAGCTGGGATTGGTGGACCAACATGCGTGCATCGACCACGAATTGGAACGTCGGCAACAATAAAACCAATTTTTCTTGTATCGTTTGGGACCGTTGGGCCCTGCGAAATATTTATGCGTCAGGCGGCGACGCGGGACTGTTTTGGGATCTCACGCACGAAAACGGCAAACCTTTCACGATCCTGGTGGAAGACTGCGTCGGCATCGGGCGTGCTTTCGGCGGCGGAGTTGCCTATCCGGCCGTGCGCAAGGACGAACCCTGCATGTTCCGCCGCTGCTTCTTTCTTGCTTTGGATTGGGGTGGTGACACAGGGGCGG